>CAYYHS010000066.1:3816-9728 GCA_964471785.1 uncultured Chitinophagaceae bacterium | reverse complement strand
CAAGATTACAAGATTGCAAGATTGCAAGATTCCCTTATTCCGTCGCTGCTTATGTCCGAGCGCCGGGGGAGGGTTCTGCCGGCCCACCATGCTGTAACAGTTGTCTTGCGTCGTTCCCTAATTTTCGGTATCTTTTAGCGATATTTGAGGAGGAATAACTGCCTCCTCTTTTTTTGTCCACCAGGCGCATAAGGTTGGCAACATGTCTCTTCTCTACTCAGTGCTGCTGGGAATAATTCAAGGCCTCACGGAATTCCTTCCTGTCAGCAGCACGGCTCATCTCACGATTGCCGGCAGGTTTCTTGGATTGATCAACCCGGACCGGCCTGATGAGTGGACCGCCTTTATCGCGGTCATACAGATCGGCACACTGGCAGCGGTCGTAATCTATTTCTTTAGAGATCTGGTTGATATTACGAAAGGGTTTTTCACCGACGGCATCAGGTACATTCAGTCACCGGCGAACGGCCTGGGCCGGGCACGCATGGGATGGTACATCGTGTTGGGAACGCTTCCCGTTGCCGTCTTCGGTTTAACATTCAAGAAAATCATAGAAGGAAATCTTACCAAGAGCTTCAGCGTTATCGGGGTGAGTATGATAGCCCTGGCTCTCATTTTATGGCTGGCCGAGAGACTGGGCACTCGTAAGAAAGAGATGATCAACGCGACATGGCTCGACAGCCTTATTGTGGGATTTGCGCAGTCGCTCGCCCTCATCCCGGGTTCTTCCCGCTCCGGCACTACGATTACGGCAGGATTGTTCCTTGGAATTACCCGGGAAGATGCAGCCCGGTTCTCATTTCTTCTGAGCATCCCAGCCGTATTCGCGAGCGGCATGCTGGAGCTGTACCAGATGCGTCATTTTATGCACGACCTCGGGCTTCTCAATGTCGTCGTTGCGACGCTTGTTTCGGGAATTGTCGGCTATCTCTCTATTGCGTTCCTGCTGAGGTACCTTCGCACGCATACGACGTACGTATTCATATTCTACCGGATTGCACTCGGTATTTTTCTGCTCACGATGGTCTCGGGTTAGCTTCGATCGATCTAACGAGCAATGGCGGGGATTACCCTCTGTGCAAGTCATTGAGAATTCAAAATCGAAAATTGAAGATATCTATGGAATTTTTCAGAGAGTTTTTCTCAAAGCTGACTGACGTGAAAGAGCTCGTTCGATGGGCGGGATATCCGGGTCTAGCCATGATTGTTTTTTCGGAGACCGGACTGCTTGTCGGGTTCTTTCTGCCGGGCGACTCTCTGCTGGTAACGGCCGGCCTCTTTGCCGCGGCCGGATATTTCAACATTGTAGCCCTCATCCCTCTCCTTATTGTCGCAGCCATCCTCGGAAACTCGACAGGATATTTCATCGGCATGAAGGGAGGGGCAGCACTCTACGCACGCGAGGAATCCCGCTTTTTTAAAAAGCAATCGCTCCTGAAGACGAAAGAGTTTTACGAACACTACGGACCGATCACAATCATCATGGCGCAATTTATGCCTTTTGCCCGTACCTTTGCGCCCGTTGTTGCAGGCATCGCCGAAATGAAGTACACACGCTTCGCCTCATTTAACGTTATCGGGGCGATCGCATGGATCGTCAGCATGCTCCTCATCGGATACTTCCTCGGCAGCACAATTCCAAACATCGACAAAAATATTCAATACGTTGTCGTCATCGTTGTTCTTCTCTCGCTTCTCCCCGGAATCATCAAGTATGTGCAAATAAGGCATTCAGCCCGGAAAGCATCATAATCGAGTGCATCGTTTCGTGCGCCCATGAGCACCCCTCTCCAGCCATCGGGAATACGCTTTCACGTTGAGTCAATCTTTTTGAAGGAAGTGAAAGAACTTCCCTGGCACATACCGATCTCGGAATGGCAGAGCTATGGAGTCCACCTCCTCAACGTCAAACGCGGGCCTTCGCGTCATGTCGTCGTCTTCGTTAGCGCCGGTCGCTTCTCTTTCGGCATTAAGGAAATCAACGAGGAAGCAGCGAAGAAAGAGATCCGCAACTACGAAGATCTGCTGCTTCGCGGGATCCACACGCTGATTCCTGCCGGATATGTTGTACGTGAAGAGAATCAGACTGCATCGCGGAGAACAGAAGGTCTTGATTCCCAGAAAGGGAGCACCTCCCACACCATCACACTCTTGGTTGAGAAGGTTCTTCCCGATTCGCAACTCTACCCTCGTAGTTTTACCGTAGAGAATCGAAAGAGAATCTGGGACGCTATCGCAGAATTATTCGTTGAACTCCACTCAAACGGTGTTTACTGGGGCGACGCCTCGCTTGCAAACACGCTCATCAGGTTCGAGAAAGCCGAAGTGCCTTTTATCGGGAGGCGGACATCACTGAAGGCGTACCTCGCGGATGCAGAGACGGTTGAGTTCAAACCGGTTATATCACCGAAATTGAGGGAGGAGGAACTGAACTTCTTTTTTGATTCGATGGACTGGTTGAACAAAGACCTTCGCGGAGAAGGCAAGAGGCGGGACGAGCTCGAAGCCATCGAAGACAGACTCTATTTGCAGGAAAGGTACTGGCATTTGGTGTCGGTGGAGGAAAAGAAGAGGGACTTCGAGCGGCTTACATCGATCGACGTCAATAAATTCCTGGGACAGATGCAGAACCCCACGTACTTTGACCTTCTCATGAAGCATATCGAAGAACATAAATGGTACCTCGGCGAACGAACCGCGGGAACCGTGTCGCTAAAGGAGGCGACCCTGGATTGGTATCAGAATATTTACCGGCCGGCGTGTGAGCTCTTTAGAAAAGAGGGGATTGTCGACTTTTTTCCAGGGAAGACGGCGGCGGAGCTTTATATTGAAATCATGACAAACAAATATTATATGAGCGAGCATCTGGGAAAAGATGTTGGAATGTTCCGTGCAATGAAAGATTATGCCGAAAAATTCGGGGTGGAGAAATCGTTCCTCGATGCGATGAAATCTACTTCGCAGAGATTTCTTTCCATTTTCGGGCAGGAAGAGTCACTGTAAACCTTCCGAGGGTTTTCCATACAAATCGATGAAGTGCCGAGGTTTCTGGAATTTCTTGGCATGAATCTTTGGACGGTATCCGACGCCGAAACCGCGGTCGCAGTTTCTTGTGACAAGCAAATCCGCTATATTAAACAAAAAGCTACTTCATCAGGAGCAATAATGACAACCGTTCCGCCGGCAAAAGTAAAGGAATTTTCTTCTACGACGCTAGAAAAGATCGCTTATAGCAGTGTTGCCACAATTCCCACACGCGAGCCAAACGACCAGAACCGTCTCGGGTACAGTGTCTGGCATTTTCTTTCGGAGCGGCGGGGGACGCTTTTGCAGGCGATTCACACCTCCGGTGCACGGATTTTGATTCCGGAAGCCGACGTTCTGCGTATCGTCAGCGAATCGTTAAAGCGGGCGGGCATCTCCCTTGAGTAACATGCGATGAAACTTTCCCTCCACAATCTTTTGATGGCGTTTATTCCCGTCTTTGTCGCCATCGACATCCTCGGCGCTTTTCCTATTTTCATTTCGCTCACCTATGATATGGATGCGAAGGCCAAGAAGCGTCTTGTCATAGAGGCAACGCTTACTGCCGGCGCGGTAGCTCTTGTGTTTCTCGTTCTCGGCAAATTGATATTTTCTTTTCTGGGTATTACGGAGAACGACTTTCGAATCGGAGGCGGGATTGTCCTACTCGTCCTTTCGGTGTATGAATTGCTTTTTGCAAAAGATGCGCCACGTGATCCCGGAACCTCTGTCGGCGTCGTCCCGATCGGTATTCCGCTGATCATGGGTCCTGCTGCGCTCACATCGATCATTATTGTCGTAGACAATTATGGTTATTGGATGTCGATGGCATCCCTCGCCGCGAACCTGCTGATCGTCTGGCTGGTTTTCCGGCACTCCGATTTCCTTATGAAGGTGATGGGGGTTGCAGGCTCCCGGGCATTTGCGAAAGTCGCGTCTCTGTTCATGGCTGCGATTGCCGTGATGATGATCCGCGTTGGAATACAGAATATTCTAAAATAGTATTAGGCCCCCCTCCGCATTGAAATCCGCAATGAAGAAAATTATGACCGAGCTGGTTTATACGTCTTCGGAGCCGCGCCGTGTTTCCGGTCCGAAATCTCCCGCAATCATTCTTCTCCACGGCCGCGGTGCCGATGAGAACGATTTGCTCGGGCTCTCGCAATACCTCGATGACCGGCTGATCATCTTCAGCGTGCGTGCTCCGATTCCCTTTGAGTCCGGTGGGTACACCTATTTTCAGTTGAACGACGATGGTACGGCGGAACCGACGATGTTCCTCGAGAGCTACCACAAATTGTTGAACTTCGTTGACGGCGTCGGTTCTCTTCCCGATGTTGATGCGGGGAAAATCTACCTGTTAGGATTCAGCATGGGAACAATTATGTCGTATGCTCTCTCGCTCACCCAGCCTATGAAATTTGCCGGGGTGATCGCACAGAGCGGCTTTGTAAGAGAACATCCCGATTTGGTATTCCAGTGGAAACATCTGGAAGGATGTCCCTTCATGATAACGCATGGGACTCAGGACCCGGTCATCCCGGTTTCGCTGGCGCGAAAGACGAGAGAGTTGTTTGCGAAGTCGAACGCAGATTTTGTCTACAACGAATATCCGATGGGGCACGAGATTAGCGGGGAGAGTCTGGGGGATGTTGCGGTTTGGTTGAAAAAGAAACTGGGGTGACGCTTTAACGGGGCCGGTGCTCGGACCGGACGCGGTCGATGACCTCCATTGTTTTGTCTGCCGCAACGTTCCAGTCGAACTCTTTAGACCTTCGGAGAGCATTCTCGGTAAGCCTGCTGCGCAAGTGATCGTCCCTCAATAAGAGCAGGAGTTTTTCTGCAAGCTGTTCGCGGTTTCCATATTCATACAACAAGCCCGTTTCTCCGTCTGCGACGGCGTCGCGTAATCCCTGCACATTGCTCGAAACCGTGGGTGTCCCGCATGCATTGGCTTCGATCACCGTCAACCCCCATCCTTCCTTGGCGGATGTGTTAACGGCGACGTGCATTTCGTTGAGATGCTTCACCTTCTCTTCTTCGCTCACAAATCCGGTAAACGTTGTCGCCGAGGAAATTCCGAGCCGATCGGCAATCGTCATTAGCCGTGCTTTATCGTCGCCGTCACCGACGATCAGGAGCCGTGCGTCCTTCATTTCCTGCCGGACGATGACAAATGCTTCCAGCAAATGATCGACGCTCTTGTACTTTTTAAGCCTTCCGATCACCCCGAGCAATGGGACGGGGCTCTTCGGAATGCCGAGAACGCGGAACGACTCGTGTGCTACTCCATAGTGGATCAGGTGAGTTCTCTCTTCTGGGAACCCGGCGTGAATCATCTCCTTGTACGTGCTCGGGGAACCGACGACGAACCGAATCCGCTTGTAGATCGGCAGTGCCGCTTGTTCCGCGAGATAGACGTAAGTGGCGGCAGGAAGAGACGCTTCCAGAAAAATGCTTGTACCGAACAAGTGATGTGTCACACCGAGCAGCGGCTCTCGAACATACAAAGGCGTGTAGAAAGGGATCTTGTTCATGTCATCGACGATGAGATCGAACTTCTGATTCTTGAAGGTCGAAAAATACTTCGTGGGAACGCGATAATTGAAAAGCCATCGTCCCCCCTCGCGGATAATATGAATGCCATTCAACTCTTCCTGCCGTTTTGCCCCTTCAAACTGGGAACAATAGAGCGTTACATCATGGCCGCGCGCGGCAATGCGGGAGAAGACTTCATGGAGATGTACTTCGGCCCCCCCGGCGAGCGGGTTGTTGATATCTTGCCAGTTGAAGATCAGAATGCGCACGGAGAAGTATGAATTAAGAAGTGAAAATTAGGAATTAAGAATAAGGAATTAAGAAGTAAGAACAGAATGCCACTCATAAAA
>CAYYHS010000066.1:0-3716 GCA_964471785.1 uncultured Chitinophagaceae bacterium | reverse complement strand
TTACTTCATCCTTTATTTTTTCTTCCCCACCAATCCAAACGAGAGAGACGTGTTAATCGCAACGGGGGTGTCGCGCAACGACTCACGGACGGCGCGCCGCGCCTTTGTCAGCGGTTTGAAAAATGTCGGATAAAGGGGGAGACGTATTCCAACTCCCAAAAGAGCTTCGCGCGATGCCCTATACAGTAGACTCGGATACATCCACTCCCCATAGGCATGGATGGTTTGCAGTCCCAGCCGCTCCATGATTCGACGAAGTTCTCCGACGGAGAATTCGCGTTCCCATCCCGCGAACCATTTGTTGACCGCGATCAGAATGTGCTTGATGATTGTGTAGATATGGTAGCGTTGTGGCACATCGACGAGGAGGAGCCCCCCTTTCTTCAATATACGGATATTCTCGCGCAGCAGGGCCTCGGATTGCTGGGGCCTGAAGTGCTCCAGGAGTCCCTGATGGAAGACGATATCAAACGTCTCATCGCGAAAAGGGAGGCAGAATGTGTCTCCGCCAATGATAAAGACCGGGATCTTCTCTTCCTCGGCGAGCCGTTTCATGATCTTGAGCGAATTGGCGGAATAGTCGAGTTGATAAACAATTGCCCCGAGCTCGACGAGTGGAAAACTGTCCCGGCCCGTGCCGGCACCGACTTCGAGAATCTTTTTCCCTCTAAGGTCCGTTATCTTCGAAAGGTTGCGCACGACGCGGTCGGAATTGGAATACACCTGCCGTACTTCCTTTTTTTCCTCCCAAAACTTGTCCCAATTAGAAAGGCGCGATTCTTTCATGATTCCTCATGTCCTGAAAAAACGCAGGGACACGGTCTGTGTCCCTACGCACTATGGTACCGAGTTGCCGACGTTAGAAAGTTACTTCTTCCGCCGCGGTTGAATTGCTACCGTGTCTTTTGTGATCGCATTCTTTGTTGCTATTTGGGCCCGAAGTTGCGCGATCCTTTCATTCACCTGCTGTGCCACAGCGGTATTGGTTCCCCCGTACACTTCGTTAATCGTGTTTAACACTTCGATTGCCTTTTCATACTCTTCACGCACCTCGTAGATTGAAAGGAGGAGCGTGTACGGATTGCTCTGACTGAGAGCCTCTTTCGGATGAAGTTTTGTCGCTTCAGTGAGTTTTGCTAAAACTTCGTCGGTGTACTTGATGAACTTATCCTTAGCCCCGGCATACTTGTAAAAATTGGCCACATCGTAGAGGACCCGATAGTCCATCGGAATGACCCGGCGAGGGATCTTGGATTCCATTGAATCGAGCGCCTGAAGTGCTTTTGCGCTGTTCTGCTCCTGGTTAAGGTAATGCAGAGAAAGACGCAGAAACGCGTTGCGATAGTTCATCGTCAATCGCGAGACATTTTCGTCGAAGTACACCGTGCTGTCGTTCAATCCTCGATACTTATACCCGCGCCTGAACGTTTTTGAAAATCCGGCTGGCGAATCGTACAGGCTCGTTGCGAGGATAGAATCGACGATGATTCCCTCATCGGTGGGCGCCGTGATGGGAATGAGCTTCATCGCAAGTCCGTCCATTCGGAAGTAACGATCGAGCCCGATCTTGCAGTCGGGGGTAGAGGTCACGGCAAAATAGATTGGCCGTTGCCACTTATTCGTCAAGAGAATGTCCCATGTGATGATATCCTGCACTCGGATCGCTTTGACGTCGCCGAAAGTCACTGTATTCGGAAAAGTAAATCGGATGACACCAGAATTTGTCACGGACGTATCCAATACAGGATACTGCTTCGAAACATCGCCGGTGGAAGAGTATTGAAGGACGACATCCTGCGGGACCCGAAGTGCCATGCGGCGGGGTTCCCACCGAATAGGTTGAAGGCCTTCGATCTGTGAATCTGAAATACTGATCGGCACCTTCTTGGCGCCGAAGGGTGTCTCATCTTTCAATTGATGAATATACCATGGAGTGTTTGCGAGACTCAGGTTGACGATCCTGATGTCGCGCCGCACTCCTTCGACGTCCTGCAGGTACCAGAGGGGAAACGTGTCGTTGTCGCCGTTCGTGAACAGAATGGCCTCGGGCTCGCATGATTGGAGAAGATTGTAGGAATAATCCCATGCTACATAATCGCCGGTGCGGTCCGCGTCTTTGTAGTTTGTCCGCAGCATATTACCCGGCACGAATGCAGCGCCGAGCAGGAGAATTCCTCCCGCCGAGTAGATCTGAGCCTTGGTATCCTTAAGATATTCGCGTGCGAACTCTATGAGACCGAGTACTCCCATGCCGATCCAGATTGAGAAGACGAAGAACGACCCGACGAAGAAATAATCACGCTCGCGAGGCTGCGGCTCCTGCATGTTAAAGTAAATCGCCAGCACCAATCCCATGACCATAAAGAACGTCAGAAAGACAAACCACATCTTCCTGTCTTTCTTGAAATGGTAATAGCAGCCGATCAACCCGAATAACAGGGGAATACCCCAGAGTTGTTTCCAGTTAACGCCAGCATCCTGCTGGTCGCCGTCGATACCGGCGTATTGCCAGAGGAAATAACGGAGGAACATGTGGTCAAGCTGGTAGCGCATGAAAAAATCGCTGTCGCTCGAATATTTGGTGTAGATCCCCTGATGCTGCGGTTCTGTACTGTACCGGCGCTTCAAGAGCGGCGCGTCGCCGTATTGCTCTCGGTTAAGGTACGATTCCAGACGCGAGAGCGTGTTCGGGTTATTTTCGTTCATCGGCAGATGCTCGTTGGCGCGAATAAGCACAAGCGTATATGTTGAGTACCCCAACAGGATCAGAAGCCCCGACATCAAAGCCAGGTTCATGATCTTTCTGTTGTGGACGTGCGAGTAGTAGACGCCATAGAGCGAAGCCGCAATGATCGCGTACGGCAAAAGACCGATCAAAAAGTTCTTGTACTCCTGTCCGTTGATCGATACTGCTCCGTCGAGCAGTCCGGGAAGCCATTTAATAATGCCGGGATAGACGACACCGAAAATCACAACCCCTGCAACGCCGAACTTTAGAAAAGAATTGAGCGAGAATTCGTACCGGCGAAAATAAAAAATCATCATAAAAGGGAAAATGACGAGGAGCGACAGCAAGTGAACTCCTGTCGAGAGGCCGATAAGGTACGAAATGAAAAGGATGTACTTTTCATTCCCGGGCGTGTCGGCTCGTTCGTTCCATCGCAGCGAGAGGTACGTGATCATGCCAACGAAGAGCATGCTCATGCCGTACACTTCGGCCTCTTCCGCGTTAAACCAGAATGTCGGGCTAAAGGTCAGCGAAAGAGCGCCGATGACTGCGGCACCATACACGGACAGTTTGTCGATCAGGGTTGCCGGTTTTTCTCTCCAGAGGAGGATGAGCTTCACGATTGAGAGATACAGGAAGACAGCAGTGAACGCGCTGGCAAAAGGGGAGACAAGATGAACGCGCACTGCGGGATCGTGTGCGGTCGGCAGCATCGCAAAGACTTTGGCGATGATCAGGAAAAGGGGGGATCCCGGCGGGTGAGGCACCTGCATCAGATACGTCGCAGCGATAAACTCGCCGACGTCCCAGAAAACCACAGTATCGGAAAGCGTCTTTATATAGACGACAAGCGAGATCAGAAAAACAAACCCTGCCACCAGTCGGTTCAGCTGTTTATGTTCCATTACATCCTCTTCTAACTTTAATCAAAGCTTAACAAAACAGGCTCAATATACTTTGAAAGCCCCTGAATTGCAATGTGATTCCT
>CAYYHS010000065.1:5260-9810 GCA_964471785.1 uncultured Chitinophagaceae bacterium | reverse complement strand
CAATTTCCGCTTTCTTCCGAGTACGCATTATCCTGCGTACTTCGGACTTCGGCTTCCGAAAGGAAGCATAGAAACTACAATCGTCCGTTACGGCGACTATGTTCAACTTCACTCTGCGTACGCATTCTTGATGGGACTATCTCACCCTCCAACACTTGTCGACATTGGAGCTCATCACGGCGTCTATGCAATCCTTCTTGGAGAGATTATCCGTCAACGCAACGGGACAGTTATCGCGATCGAGCCCGACCCGCATGCATTCGAGGTCTTGTGCAGAAATGTCAAAATGAACGGCCTGGAGAATACGGTGGTGTGCGAGAACGTCGCCGTAATGGAACGGGCTGGGAGCTTTCGTTTTTCCAGCGAAGGAGAGCAAAGTCACATCGCAGAGGCAGAAAAAAGTCGGGGCGTGAGCGTTGCGGCGACCACCCTGGCCACGATTCTGGAAAAACATTCGATAGCGAATGTTGATCTTTTGCTCATTGACGTCGAGGGAGCAGAATTAAATGTTCTCCGCGGCGCCGATTGGAAGAAGCACACGTTCGGCATGATTTTTTGCGAGCTTCATCCGTACAACTGGAAGCTTTTCAATTATACGGGCAACGACGTAGCGGCGTTTCTCACTGCGCGTGGCTATCGGTGCTTTGATATGTACATGCGCGAACACAAACAGTTTACGGGCGAAGCGTATATTGGTCCGACCCTTTTTGTTGAGCGCGATGTTTAGGCGCGCAAACCTTTCCCGATTGAGAGGAATCGGCCGCTCTCTTATCTCACTACGTTAAGGAACATTCGAATGGAAAAGAATCTTCAGCACGAACAATTACAGGCGATATTCAACTCGCTTGATGAGTTGGCTACCGGACTTGCCACCAATAAGCCCGTGGCGCCGCCGCCGCCGTCGAAAGAATTGGAAACCCTCATCCTTCAGCTTCTTGTCCACAATCATTCGCTGTGGCTCCAGGAGGACTTTGTGCGCCGGAGAGATGTCGCCGATTCGGCGATCGTAGACGCAAAACGCACCATCGATGCTCTCAACCAAAAACGCAACGATACAATTGAAATGATCGACATGTGGCTGTTCGAGAATTACTACAGGCACCATGGCGACAGCGATGTACCTCTTCGCACGGAGACACCGGGGAGTGCCTTTGACCGCCTGTCAATCTTGTCTCTGAAGATCTACTACATGTCCGAACAGACGCAGCGGAAAGATGTCGATGAAGCGCATCGTTTGTCATGCGCGAGAAAATTGGAGATCCTTAGACAGCAGCAAAAAAATTTGCAGCAAGCGTTGGGAGATATGGTGGTTGCGCTAAATCAGGGCGCCATCAAGATGGTCCTCTATCGGCAATTCAAGATGTATAACGACCCAAACCTTAATCCTCAGCTCTATCAAGCCGAAAAGAGAAAAGAATCGTGAATTTCGGCCTGAAGGGAGTTCATTGTTCCGAGGGCTTTTTCAACAGAGCTGCCAACATCAGGATGAGCCTGTGAGGAAGTAATCCCACCATTTGAAAACGCCGTGAAAGCAAAGAACCGAACACATGTTGTCATCGCAATGCCCATGGTTCTCCAGGGGGGAACCGAAGTACACACCCTCTCCCTCATTCGCGTTCTGGTTGGACTTGGCTTCGCGGTGACCGTGTGTTGCTACTATGAGTATCGCGATGCGATGGTGAGCAACTACGAAATGGCCGGTGCGCGAGTCCTTCTTCTAAAGCGAAGGCGTAATATCGCGTTACGGAGCTCTCTCCGAGAACTCTTTTCCTTGCTGATCGATTTGCGCAAGGTATTTTCTTCACTGCGACCAGATGTGCTTCATGTGCAATATGTCGCTCCGGGGGCTATCCCGATTATCGCCGGATGGTTGGCAGGCGTTAAGTTAATATTCGCCACCGTTCACACTGCGGGCAACACCCTCGATGGCTCAGCGGCAAAATATCTTCTCAGGTTCTCAGCGATGTTCTGTTCGCGCTTTGTCTGTGTATCCAAAAGCGCCGGCGAGCATTGGTTTAGAGATTGTGAAACCTTTGATCCTTTGTCGGGCGCACAATACGGGAAGCATGTCGTGATCTATAACGGAGTCGATCCCGTTTCTATCGAAAAGACGATTTCCTCGGTGAACAGAGAGAAACTCCTGAAAGAACTCGGATTGAACGCTGTGCGAACAATCGGTTCCGTGGGCCGACTTATCCCATTGAAAGGTTATGCTGTTTTGTTGCAGGCATTCAAAGAGATCATCGAACATTATCCTGGGACAGCTCTTGTTCTTGTCGGCGACGGTGCGGAACGAAGGAAGTTGGAACTGCTCGCAACCGAATTAGGCATTGCATCAAAGCTTCGCTGGCTTGGAGGGCAACCGCAGGAGAAAGTGTTTGAGCTTCTTGCCGTGATGGATATCTTTGTAGTCCCATCGTTTGTCGAAGGTTTTGGCTTAACCGCTGCCGAAGCGATGGCTGCTGCATTGCCCGTTGTGGCTAGTAATGTCGCAGGCTTAAATGAGGTCGTTATGGAGGGGGTGAGCGGGTTGCTTGTCAGACCGGGAAATCCTTCCGAACTTGCAATCGCGATTCTCACATTGCTGCGTGATCCGAAACAGTCCGAAAGAATCGGGGTGGCGGGGAAGGAACGGGTAAGAGAGTTATTCTCGTTCGACAGGTTTCAGAAATCATATTCAGCATTGTATCAGATGGAAATCGGGAACTCGGAGATAGGGCATTCGCACGCCTGATCCGTTGCGCCGAGAGCGAGACGTCACGTCACTAATATCTCTTGCTAAAAACTCTTTTTGGTGAATCTCGTCGGACAGCACGGTCGCAGAATTTGTTGAACACACACGGAGATTACCGCAGTCCCATCAAACTTCTCGTATACCCCGCGCGAAATTGGGCTGTGCGTTGCTGAAGACTCTGCGGGCGACAATGAAATACGAAGTTATATTTTTATAGCTTTCACCATGACTGAAAACTCCGAACCTATCTCTGTCATCATGCCTCTCTATAATAACCAAAAGGAGGTGATGCGAGGAATATCATCGGTTCTTGAGCAATCGGCTCCGTTTCTTGAGCTAATCGTAGTGAACGATGGTTCTACGGATGGGGGAGATGGTGTTGTTCGTAGATTGTCGGATAAACGAATCCGGATGATCGATCAGCAAAACAAGGGAGTATCCGCTGCCCGAAACAGGGGGATTGCGGAGGCAAAAGGAGATTTGATTGCGTTTCTCGACGCTGACGATGAGTGGAAGCCCCATTTTCTAGAGACAGTTCTGAGATTGCACAAGGCATTCCCCCAATGCAGCGTCTTTGCTACTCATTATCTATATAGAGAGTCAGACGGAAGTATTCGTACGCCTATTCTTCGCAGAGTGCCGGCAGGTGAATGGGAGGGCGTGCTGGAAAATTATTTCGAGGTGGCAGCCTATTCCGATCCTCCGATCTGGTCGTCCGCCGTCGCCGTAAAAAAAGAAGCATTGATCTCCATCGGCGGATTTCCGGAGGGGATAGCGATTGGCGAAGACCTCCTGACATGGGCCCGACTCGCTGCTACACACCCAGTCGCATATTCGAAGAACCGTTGTGCGATTTTCTGGCTTCGGGGCCCATTGACAGGATATCCAACCAGAAGACCCGAAATGCCGGATGTTGTCGGCAACCGGCTTCAAGAACTATCGGGAAAAATCAACGCAGAACGAAGGCAAGACTATTTACGATATCTGGGGATGTGGCACAGGATGCGGGCATCGATGTTCGTCCAGCTCGATGATCGGACGAACGCATTCAAAGAAATTAGAAAAATGGCAGCATACTCGCCCGCCGATCCGCGAGCGTACCTTTATGGTGCCATTGCACTGACCCCGAGAATCATAAGGAAATTTGTCCTTCATTTCTTTACATTTGTACGATCACTTCGTCGAAGTATCAGAAGGTGAAAAAGTGGCGGAAGAAATTGTAGAAGACGGGCTGGAAGATCCAGATTCTGGTGAGGTCGCGGAACTTAGTTGGACTCAGGCGCTTCGCCGATCGAAGCTGCCAATCCTTACGTGGTTGGTATTTGTTACGACTTTTTTTGCCTGCATGTTCGGGGGAACCGGTTTTTTGGCATATTCTGTTGCTGGATACGCGTGGATTATATGTTTGGCTTTTTCCGTGATGATGATTCCGGCGAATTTTGACAGAGTTTGTTTTCCCATCTCGATTTGGCTCCCCTGGTCGCTCTTTGTCATCATCAACGCCTACATGTCCGATTACGCGAATCTCCAGCGCTCGACAATGCTTCTCTGTCCGATCGTCGTGGGAATAGCAGCGTCGACGGCGAAAATCGACGAAGCGCAGCTGATTAATTTTGGCCTCGCCATCAAAGCGTTTTCTGCAGCGATGCTTCTGCTCGCATCGTTTCTTACCGGACTTCTTCTCACCGGTCAACTTCCGGGATCGACCGGGCTTGCGCCGCAGGCGATCACAGGCACTCTGCTAGCCGCGTTCTTCGCCTCTGGGTATTCATTCGGAAGAGTGAGAGATCTGTTCTGGTGGAGCGCAATTGCGATG
>CAYYHS010000065.1:0-5160 GCA_964471785.1 uncultured Chitinophagaceae bacterium | reverse complement strand
GCCAGGCTGGAAAAGATTATGTATGAAGGAGACGAATTCTACAATCGGCACCTCCCCCGGACCTCACGCTCCCTAAAATATCGAGAAGTTCAAAAGACGCCCCCTTCTGCAACCGAAGCGGCGCCCTCCGACATTGAGTCACAGAAGGGAAGTGACCGTTGAAGGAAGTGCAATCTCCTGACAAGCGTATCGCAATTATCTGGACCAAGTTTCTTCCGTACCATATCGCAAGAATTCGTCATCTGCGAAAGCGGCTTCATGCGATTAACTGGCACCTTACGGCAATCGAGATGGCATCGAAAGATGCGCTCTACCCATTTCCGGCATCGGCTGCGGATACCAACACGGACTACGTGTGTCTCTTTTCGGGCAAGTCGTACCGGTCGATCGCAGCATCGACAATCCATGCAGCTGCGTTCCGTGTACTTGAGAAACTCAAGCCCGACGTCGTTTTTGCCCCTTCAACCCCATTTCCCTCGGGGATGGCCGCGATTAAGTACTGTTTGGAGCATGACAAACTGAGCGTCATGATGGACGACGCCTGGGAGTTCTCCGACAAACGGGGAACTATCATCTCTATGGTGAAGAAGATTATTCACAGCAATATCGACGCGGCGTTTATTCCCGCTCCCTCTCATGCGTCCTACTACCTCAAGAAAGGCTTTCCTGCCGAGAGAATCGTTTATGGCGTCGACGTCGTCGACAACGGTTTCTTTGCCTCGGGCGCAGCCGAAGCTCGCAAGGAGACGAAAAAACTCAGGAAGGATCTCGGTCTCCCCGAGAAGTATTTTCTTTTCGTCGGACGATTCATCAAACGAAAAGGAATAGCGAGCCTTCTCCAAGCATATCGGCAGTACGTCGATGCCAATCCGAGCGACCCGTGGGGCATCGTGCTCGTTGGTGAAGGGGACGAATTGGCGATGCATCAGAAAACCATAGAGCAGTATCCTTCTGTGAAGTTCGTCGGCAGCCAGTTCGGCGACCAACTTTGCGTTTACTACGGATTGGCGAGCGCGTTTATCCTTCCCAGCGAGGTAGAGACATGGGGGCTTGTGGTGAACGAAGCGATGGCGTCACAGCTTCCCGTGCTCGTGAGCAGCGGTTGCGGTGCGGGCCACGCCCTGATTGAAGAAGGAAAAAATGGGTGGACTTTTGAACCGGGAAATGCGGAACGGCTCTCGGATCTCATGTCCCGGCTTTCCCAAATGCCTCTTCCACAGCTCAAGAAGATGGGCGCTCATTCTAAAGAAATAATCGGGCATTGGTCGCTGGATACATTCGCCGACAGCGTCATCCGCGCCTCGAAATTTTCGCGCCGTGAGCGTGGCGGCATTCTCGCAAACTTTTTGACAAAAGTATGGACGGGCAGAATCAGCTTTTACCCCTGAGGGGGGACGTGATTTGAAACGATGACTCGACCAAGAACATCTTCACGACAACGCGGAACCAGAATCTTTCTACTAACATTCTGTATGCTTCTCGGCGCTGCGTTTGCAGCCCTCTTCTATGTTCTCTATGAAAGGGGACTATCATCAGAGCGCGAGCGGGTCGAACACGACGTGGACTTGCTAAGCTCTTCGCTTCAGGCGATCCTTCTTTCGAACGAGCGTTTCTTTTTGGTTAAGACAAGGGACGAGGGAAATGAATTAGAGCAAAGACAAAGATGTCGGGACTATGTCTCTTCGCATCCTGAAATTGCAGCGGTGACGTCCAAGACACCTCAAGGCGCCCTCCAATGGGCAGTGACAAGCGATTCTTCCCCGGATTCTTATCCTCAACCTGCTCTCGAGAACGTTCCCCTTTTTTCTTACGCCGAAAAATGGGAAAGCGTGTACTACTCCAGACCGGTTCTCGTCGGACAGTCGTACTACTTCAAAGCAAGTTTTGATATCAACACGCCGGGGGTTCAAGGGGGCAGGTTGACAGTTATTTACACGGCCGAGGGACTTCTTAAAGAAGTGCTGAGACTTCATCCGATGCAAAATTCTGAGGTTGCTCTTTTCTCCAGCGCCGGACAAGGAATTGCATCAACCGGATATTCGAACGCTCCCGCGGCCGTACGCACCCAGCGTGCCGTGAACGGTTACGGTCAACTCCTGAGTCTCGACGTCGCGAACAGCGGATATTCGTTCTGGACACCAAAACTGATAATTGCCGCGCTGCTCTGCGGGCTCTTGTGTGTTGCCGCTGCCGTTATCATGTCTCTTCTTCAGAAAGACGTGGGAAAGCTGAAGTCGGCACAAACATCTCTCAATAGCAGCGAAAAACGTTTTCGAACAATCTTTGAAGGCTCCGCCGACGGAATTCGCCTAATGGATGCATACGGAAGAACTGTGATGGTGAATTCCGCCTACTGCGACCTCGTGAAGAGTTCGCCTGAAGAACTGCTTCGCGAATACAACAAAGGTGATGAAAGCCTCGAAGAACGCTATGCATCCAATTCGGCATTTCGCTCCCAATTCAATGCCGGGTCACTCAAGATGCCGGCTACGCAAGTTATTACGCGGCACGGAGGAGAGGTAGTCCCCGTAGAAGTAAGCCACTCATTTATTGAATTGGGAGCGGGAGAAAAACTCCTTCTCAGCGTTTTTCGCGACGTGAGCGAAAAGAGAAATCTTGAATTGGAATCACAGCAAATCCAAAAGATGGATGCTCTGGGCGAATTCGCGGTCGGAATAGGGAATAACCTGAAGAATATTTTCGGTATTATCATGAATGCTGCAGAAATGGTCGACAAAGAAGCTCCGGCAGGAGCGAAGCTCTCACAGTACACGACGATGATCCTCGCAGAGTCGAAACGTGCTTCGGAACTTGCAGATGATCTTCTTGTCTTCGCCCGGTCGAAGGAATTGGAAAATAAGCCTGTCTTGATGGAAAGATTAGTTCACCAGGCAGAGAGGATTCTGAAGCACTCGCTTCCTCCTTCAACCCGAATCTTTGCAACGACCAACGACAATCATTCGGTCGTCGAGGGAGATGTCCATCAGCTCCATCAAGCAATCGTTAATCTTGCTCTCGCCGCTCAGGCCCGCATCTCCGGCGAGGGCGAAATACGGATTGCGACTGCGGTAGCCCACCCTGCCGTCGTCAGGAAACGGTCGCCCGCGCTGGAGGGAAGAGAATTTCTTGAAATTAGAGTTTCGGATACCGGAAAAGTGCTGGACGAGTACACCAAGCGGCGAATGTTTGAACCGTACTTCGATGCGAAGGCGTTAGATCAAAGTTCCGGCCTCAGGCTCTCTGTTGCTTACGCCATCGTCCAGCGTCACTCCGGATTCATTGCGGTGGAAAGTGAGACGGAAAAGGGAACTTCGATCTCTCTTTATTTGCCCGTATCGAATCATGAAGTGCCGAGCGAGGCGGGCGCCGTGATGGAAGAGCCGCAAGGAGGGAACGAGTGTATTCTCGTCGTTGATGATGAAGAATCGTTCAGACAGCTCTATGCGCACGGTCTTGAGTCGGTCGGGTATAAAGTGTACATGGCTGAAAACGGAGAAGAAGCATGCACGGTGTACAACAATCATCAGGGAGAAATAGATTTGGTCGTCAGCGACTTGATGATGCCGAAGGTTAACGGTGAGGAACTCATCATGAGGCTTCTGGCGTCAGATGCGTCTCTTAAGACAATTCTCGCGACGGGGGCCATCGACCTGAAGGCTAAATCAGAATTATTGAAGTTGGGCATCCGAGCTATTATTATGAAACCATTCCTTTTTGATTAACTCTTGCTTGCAATCAGGAAAGTGCTGGACACTCCATAAATGAATATCCTTTTTGTTTGCACCGCCAACATTACGCGCAGTGCCATGAGCGCTGCCATCTTAAAGAAAATGATCTCCGATAAGGGACTGCAGGGACTTTTCCTCGTCGATTCTGCCGGCACAGAGGCATTGTACGAAATGCCCTCCGACGAAACAACTGTCGAAGTCTGCAAAAGGCACGGCATCGATATCTCTGCACACAGGGCTCAACAGGTTACTCATGCAATGGTTCATGACGCATCGTTAATTCTCTGCATGGCTGAGCCGCACCGCAGGATTATTCGAGGAATTTTTCCGCAATGGGAACGAAAGATTCTGCTCCTCAAAGAATTCGGAAGGGAAGATGTTCCCCGGGACCTGTCCGTGAGCGATCCGACCGGCAGCTCAAAGAGAAAATATGAGAAATGTTTTGAGGAATTAGAGTCCGAGATAACTAGAATTTTTCCGCTTCTCGAGGAGATGTCACAGTGGGAAAAGAACAGAACGGTGTAAAACAATCACCCATGACCATCGAATTCCACCCCTTGATGTACGTAACCTCCCTTCATGTTCGCAAAGCAACTAAGAAAGCTATTCTGTATATTCCCGTGATCATACCAAGGATGTCGTGCCACACGACAACGACCATGTCTGGGGAATAATTCTGGCTGCCGGAGACGGCGTCCGGCTGCGACCGTACATCCGCTCACGATTCAATTCAGATCGTCCAAAACAGTTCTGCACTTTTTCCGGAACACGTTCGATGCTCGCCCACACCATTGCCCGGGCCGAGTTATTGATTCCAAAAGAACGGCTGCTCGTCACATACAAGAAAGAGCACGCTGAATTTGCCCGCCACGATCTCGAAAGTCTCGATGAACAAAACATCATTATTCAGCCGTCCAACAAGGAAACAACAGCGAGCATTCTTCTGCCGTTGATGCATGTCCTTCGGCGTGATCCGGAAGCCCGCGTTGTCATTCTTCCTTCGGATCACTTCATCGTCCGGGAAGAACGGTTTATGGAGCATGTCGCCGCCGGAGAGGAGTTTGTGGAACATCACCCCAAATACCTTGTTCTCCTGGGCATAGACTCCGAAAATTTTCTTCCGGACTACGGCTGGATCGAAATGAGCATGAGGATTGCAGAGGTCCGGGGATGCGAAATTTTTCGCGTGAAGAGATTCCTGGAAAAACCGGACGCCAAAAAAGCACATTCACTTCAAAAAGACAGAACAGTCTGCAGTACACTCGTGATGATCGGCTACGCATCGGCCCTTCTTAGAAAGTTCCGGCTCATCACGCCGACGGTATATCAGGCGTTCAAGGAGATTGACACGGCTCTTTTGTCCCCGAATGAAGAGGAGACCATTAAGAAGGTCTACACCGGTCTTCCTGCCGTGGATTTCTCAAGAGCGATA
>CAYYHS010000064.1:0-9829 GCA_964471785.1 uncultured Chitinophagaceae bacterium | reverse complement strand
CGCTTGTCAATGATGAAATGTCGTCAAGAACATACACGCGGCAATGGGATGTTGCAGATATGGTAAGCGGAATTCATCTCTATCGGTTGCCGGCAGGTGCGCACAGCAAAACAGAGAAATTGTTGCTATCGAAGTCGAATTACCACCCTATTCCGCCCTGAGTTTGAGATGCATTTCAGAGGAGACATCAATCGTTCAATATTCTTTCCCGTTCCCCGCTTCCCGAGTACCAAATTTCGTCCGGCGTAATATCCACAGAGGCTATACCCGGCGCTATCTTCCATTTCTTCCCGAGACTGGTCCTGTAGACAGTAGCGAGGAAGGCACTGCAGAACAGCAACCTCCTTTTTCCATGTTTCCAGGTGACTCCTATGAGAAGTCTCACCAATTCTCGCACTAATCCCGGAAGATCATACCTGTATCCCCGCTTCTGCATTGCAGCGGCGACCCTGACAATTTTATGCCTCTCCTTCGCAGTTAACTCCGGAAGGAAGTATAACCCACAGGCCTGGACTCTTTCATTGTCATAATCCGACACATAACCGCTGTAGATCTTGCCTTGACGGCCCTGAACTCCCTTGGCTAAGACTTCAATGTCTTCTTCCAATGTCGAATCCCAGAGCATCCTGTTTCGTCTGTCCCGAATTGAGCAATCGAGTATTTTCGTCTTACGGCCATGATATTGTTCGGCAATCAGAAAACAATGAGACCAGGGACTAGCTTCGCCCGGATGATGCGGACCGAGGGCCAACAGATGACGAATCACCTGGTCTAGTGGCCGATCCAATGCAACAAACGCCATCGCCCCCTCCGTGAACGCTCGACCATGTTTGACCGAATACTCATTCAGAAATTGTGAGAGTTTCATTTCGAGCCTCGTCTGATCTTATTGTCCAATAGTGCGGTGGATACGCGATGACGGAGTGACAATTCCGGCGGCGAATGGGTAGTTGTGTGAAATGAGGGCAGCGAAGTTGCACGACGGCGGGTGCATCAAAAGTAATACCGCGCTCCCATGCCGACGCTGACGCCGACGTCTTTGGCAGTTGTTAACTGAAGTGACGGAGTGAGCTCGAAGAAAAAATCGATAGGCGCCGCGTGGGGGATCCATTCCACACCGAGAACCGCACGAAACGCTATCGTGGGGTCATATCCGGCGCCGCTGTTAACGCGCCATCCAACTCCGTAATACAGCGGAAATTGTTCCGGTGAGTCGATGGCTCCAAACAAATGCCACAGGTAGTCCATGTGAGTGTGAACGCGGCTTCCGATACCATGAAAACCTAGATTACTCCCGGTCCGATCGTTAACAATCGACCATCCGATTCCGAAGTCGAATGCATTGACCGTTGTAGTCCACATCTTTGCGTTGATACCGGTCGCTTCGCCGGTGCTCAGGCCGATCCCGAATCCGCTCGCCTGAGCGTAAGACTCCTGGACGGCGAGGAATAGAAAAATTGCACCGACAATAAACCGAGATAGCTTCAAGCAGATCCTCCATGATTCCGGGAATGGCAAATGACCTTTTCTGTTAAGCATCATCTGATCTTAAAACCCCCACAGAAGCCAACTTTTTCTTGCCTTCGCCATCACTTCTTTGAACCCTGCCGAGCCTTCTTTCAGATTGGCAAAGGTTGTATCAAAATTTTTGGAGAAATTGTTCTTCGTGGAATCCATCAGATTCTTTAATCCTTCCGAACCGAGTTTGAGATTGACGATGGAAGAATCGAAGTTCCTCGCAAGTGATTGATCCATTAAAAGCCTTCCGACGGTTCCTTTGCCCGATTGGATACTGTTCGTAATCTTGGAGAGCGCACCCGTAATGTTGGATGAGTTCTCAATCGTTGTCTTCAACGATGCCACAATAGCGTCCATGTCGGTCGGCTGAACGGTCTGCACGGTATCATTGTTCTCTATTTCTTTTTTCCCTCCCATTCCCGGATTTATAATAATAACCCTGTTCCCCATCAGCCCCTCGGATCCGATCCCCGCAACCGCGTCCTTGGTTATAAACTTACGGGTGCTCTCATCGATAAGAATATCCACCCGGACCGACGTATCGCTGATAATGGTAATGTTGTTTACCGTGCCTACGTTGATTCCCGAGAGGCGCACATTGTTTCCAGCCTGAAGCCCGGAGACATCTCTGAAAACTCCGCTGAGGTGAAAAGTATGTCTGAACAATTGTTGCCTCTCGCCGACAAGATAAATTGCCAGGATGAACATCGTGATTCCGAGAGAAATGAATATTCCCAGCTTGAGTTTGTTGGTTGTCTCTTTTTTCATATGACTACTAGTATGGTTTGTCCGATCTATTATTCAAAGAAGGAGCGAATCCACGCATCGGGTGAATTTGCCAGTTGGGCATACGATCCTTCCGCCGCGCAGGCCCCGTCTTTCATCACAATAATTCTATTTGCTGTAAGCTTGGCGCATTCGATATCGTGCGTGATGATAATGGAAGAAGTATCGTATTTTTTTTGCACCTCGAGGATAAGTCTGCTTATTTCCCTCGATGTGATGGGATCCAGGCCGGTGGTTGGCTCGTCGTACAACATGATCTCCGGCTTTAAGATCAACGTCCGGGCTAACCCAAGCCTTTTGCGCATTCCGCCCGAAAGTTCGGATGGCTTCATACCAATTGCCTCCGCGAGTCCAACATTGCCCAATGCTTCGGTGACAAGTGCTTCCATCTCTTCTTTGGGCATTGTTTGAACTTGCCTGCGAAGCGGGAATTCAAGGTTTTCCCTTACGGTCATAGAATCATACAGCGCGCCGCTCTGGAAAAGAAAGCCTATCTTCTTGCGTATTTCGAGCAGTTCCTTATCCGAGAGTTCAGCGGTATCCTGCCCAAGGATGACGAGTTTCCCCTCATCAAGGTCGACTAATCCGACGATGCTTTTGATAAGCACCGATTTGCCGGTTCCCGATTGTCCGAGGATAACGACGTTTTCCCCTTTCTTAATGACCAGGCTAAGATCCCGCAGCACATAGTTATTCCCGAACGATTTTTTGAGATGTTCCATCTCCACAACGGCCACCCCGCTTTGGCTGCTATCGTGTTGGGCGATCTTAGAAGGAGCCATGTCAGTCGTCATGATCAACACACAGTTTAGTTTTGAAACAAGCTTGTGATCTGCACCGCTATCATATCGATGATGAACACCATTAACGATGCGAAGACGACGGCAGAATTTGCCGCCTTCCCCACTCCCTCGGTCCCTTTATTTGAATAAAATCCTTTGTAGCTTGCAATAATCCCGACTGCAAATCCGAAGAGGAAGGTTTTGATGAACGCGGGAAAAAGATCTGAAAACTGAAGGGTTTGAAAAACCTGCGACCAAAACAGGTGCGCGCTGGTGGTTCCTTTAAGGTTTACCCCCACAAACGAGCCCATCATGCCGATACCGTCGGCGAAGATTACCAGCACCGGAAGCGTCAATGTCGCCGCGAGCACCCTTGTGACGACGAGATACTTGAACGGATTGGTCCCCGACACCTGCATCGCATCGATTTGTTCGGTGACATTCATCGATGCAAGCTCCGCACCGATTCCGGAACCAACTTTTCCGGCAAAGATAAGCGCCGTAATCGCGGGACCCATTTCCCGGATGATAGAAATCGCTACCATAGCCGGCAGCCACGATTCGGCACCAAAGTTTGCCAATGTTGGCCTTGATTCGATGGTGAGCACAAGCCCCATAATGAAAGCGGTGATGCCGATTAAAGGAAGAGACTTGTAGCCGATCAGAAAGGATTGCTTTGCCAGTTCATTGAACTCGTATGGAGGCTTAAATAACTCTTTGAAAAAACGGAGGGTAAAGATGGCCAGCGACGCCACTTCCAAGAAAAACCTTCTGAAGATTGAATCAGTGGGGACTTCCAACAACTCTTCGCGGATGGCCCCGGGCTCTTTGTTCACAATCGGAGATTTCTGTACAATGACATTTTCCATTTCAATGGCGTATTTGGATAAGGAAAAATTCTACCCCACTTTTTTTGTTTGGTCTCCCTTGAGCCTCGCTACCCATTGCTGAGAGTCTGAAGCTTTCATTTGCCGTTCTGCCCGGGCCGATCTGACGCGAATGATCCGGGGTTTTCGTCATAGGGCTCTTCATTGCAACGAGAACAGATGCCGACACTCGTTTCCAACCATGAGCGGATGACGGACAAAGCGATAATTCTTAGTTGTGCGGCAGTTCCATCATGACATGGCTCATCTTGTCATTTTTCTTCTCTCGTTTTGCCGCCTTCTTTTCCTTCATTGTTTTTGCCGGCTCTTTTTTCGTATCCCTGGTTGCGTTCTGGCCTTTTCCCACTGGGTAAGTTCCTTTCATCTATTTGTGTGACGGTGACTTATTGTTGCACAGTTAAATTCCTGAACCGGCTCAATGATTCCCTGACGGGAGAGCCCTATGTAATTAAGTATATCGAGGAGAAGTCTAGAATGAATCGGCTAAAAGGATGATAAGAGAGTTAATCCCACCAGAGGCACAATTACGAGCACTCTTCGTGAATTGAGAGAGGATATGTGGTATCAACAATGCGCCGCACGCCTGCACTGGGCCCGGGTGAACAGTCCCTTGCGATCAAATATCACTCGACGTAGATATGGCGGTTCGGGGTGAGCTTTCCTTCTTCGTACGCGTACTATGGTAAACTATACCCATTTTCAGTCAAAAAGAACTCGCTTCATTGAACGTCCGGTTTACGGCCAAACGAAGTCTACTTTTGGAGAAGGAAAATCATAAACCCGTTCATTGTATCTCCGCCGATTGTCAACAATGGATTGTCCGTGAAAACAACCAGAATATTTTTGTCCGGCATAAGATACGCTCGATCAATCCGATAGTTCACGTAGAGTCCGGCATCGTACTGATAGAGAAGCTGAGCCCGGACGCCTTCGAAAACGGGGAACACAATTGAAGGCGGATATACTCGGACTCCATCCCTCAAATTCTTTGCCAACAGGCCGCTGTCGGCAATTGGTGGTTTAAGCGTGAAGGTCAGTTGCGGAACGGGAGTCAGATTCTCCCCGACTTTGGTCAGTTCAATCGACGAGATTTGCTGGGATTCGGCAAAGGAGTTGATAAAAGAATCTGTTTGCTTGTATTCAAGTATCTTTGACTCGACACTTGTAATCAGCGAGTCTGCATAGTTTATTTGGATCAGTTTGGAATAATGACACTCTCCGCCGACATGCTCCACTATCCAGATCTTCTGATTTGAAGCTCCAGGAAATGAAAATTCCTGAGTGCAATGTGTTGGAAGGATGAGGAAATAGATCAGGGCAAGAATCATGGTCGTCAGCTCCTTTGGCTCTCTAACTCCTGGATGGTGCTCAGAAAAGTTATGACATCCTCCCGGCTTAACATGCCGATGACATGTTGATCTTTGGTGACGGGCAGCTGGTTTACGCCATCGCGATCCATCTCCAGAAGAGCGGCAGACAACTCGGTATCCGGACCAACGCGTTTCAGCTTGTCGAACGGAAGCATCACCTGAGCAGCACTCGTCCTTACCCAATCGCTTCGCGGAACTTCCTTCAGACGATGCGGTGTCATCAAACCAACGGTATCCTCTCCGCGTTTGACGAGAAAGCTGCGTTGCCCGCTCGTGAGGATGTGCTCGTCGACTAACTCCTGCAGAGTCAGATCTGCAGAGACAGCTGCGCAATGTGTGCTCATTGCCTGCGAGACCTTATGTCCGGCGAGCAGACCTTGAAACATCGTTTGCTGCACCTGGGAGGTTGCAGCGTTGTCGAGGAACCAGCCGATGAAGGCGATCCAGACTCCATTGCTGAAGTTGCCGGTGAACATCTGCCAAATGCCGATGAAGATAAGGAGAAACGCAAAGAACCGTCCGACATTCGCGGCGATAATTGTTGCCCGGCGCATGCTTCCCGTGGCGGACCAAACAATAGCACGGAACACGCGGCCGCCGTCGAGTGGGTAGCCGGGAATAAGGTTAAACAACACCAAAGCCAAGTTAATGTAGGCCAGGTACTTTGCCAGACCTATAAGAGGTTCTATTCCGGCAAAGAGAGGCTGCACCGCGATAAATAAGATCGCCAGCCCCAAACTCACAAGGGGGCCCGTGATCGCGATGAGAAATTCGGCCATGGGACTGTGAGATTCCGCGCCAGTCTGTGCAACGCCACCGAAAAGGAACAGTGTAATGCTGCGCACCGGAATTTTGAATCGTAGCGCTACCACAGAGTGCCCAAGTTCATGGAGCAGTACACTGACGAAAAGCATTATCGCCGTCACTGCGCCCATGCTCCAGTACGTCGCCGACGACCATTCTTTGAACTCCGTCGGGTAGTAATTGCGCGCCAGCATCCAGGTGAGGAGCCCGAATACGAGGAACCAAGAATAATCTAATCCTATCTTGATCCCTAAGATCTTTCCCAAAGAAATATTGTGCCGGGTCATGGTTTTGCTTTCATGTGTTTGAGAATTTCATACGCCGCCACAGGCGTCGATTCTTGAACCGTGTTGGATTCCAGAGCCTTCCTCAGAGTCGCGAGCAGATCGTTGAACCCGTCGGCCTTCTGATTCCGCAAAACATGGTGCGCTCTCTGTCGCAGCAGAGTAGATTCCGCTCCATTTTTGATCAAGAGACGCAAGAGCGGCGGCCAGGCTGTTTTCTTGAATTGCCGTAGTGCATCCGCAGCAAGCCATGCAACGTCGGGATCTTTGTCTTCGAGAGCTTCTACCAATCGGGGTATCGCTCGTGCATCGCCGATCGCTCCGAGCGTCTTGACTGCTTCCCATCGGACATGTTCGAAACTTGAAGTCTGCAGGACATGGGTGAGCGATGAGACTGCAGACCTGCCGAGGATGGTCAAGGCTTTCCTTGCTCTGGTGCGTATCGCACCATCCTCACTTGCCAGCAACTCCATTAACGATTCCAGTTTTGTGCCGGTCAATTTTTGCTTATTCATGACTTTTCCTCTGGAAGAACTCGGGTCAATGTTACCGAACCAAGAGCCTCGATCGTGATATTCTGAGCCATCTTATGGATTGGGTGAAGTTTGTCTTTCCTTTGTCAACCCTGGGCGGAGACTGCATAAATATCCTCAGCCTTTGAAGATCGCGCAGCCCCTACGGCCCGATGCAGCGAATGCAATCCATGATTCCGGAACTGAAGGGTAGTGGGCCTCCGATGAGTAATCCGTGACGAGTTTGTGCTTATCCGCACCTCTCGATCATACGCCGCCCCCCTTGGGGAGAGCCTTCATCACTCACTTGAGCCCGATAAGAGGCCGCCGAGGCGAATGTCTTCGCGGCCAACTTTGTGTAATGTCAGAGGCAAAGACATGATGCGAACTGCTTACTGGAACACATGCGGTAGGACGCGGATTTAGTGACTACATATGTCGGGACAGGGTCCCGTTGTTTATCGAACGGGACTATCTACTTCATCAAAATGAGTTTTTTCGTTTCTGTCAAAATTCCATCTTGCAGGCGATAGAAATAAACACCGCTTGGTGATGATGCCGCATTCCATTGAACTGAGTAGCTCCCCGCAGGCAAATCGCCTGCAAGCAGAGTCGCTACTTCGCCTCCTAGAACGTTAAATATTTTAAGTGACACAAACGCATGGGAGGGGTGGGTGAAGGATATTATAGTTCTCGGATTAAATGGGTTCGGATAATTCTGCAATAATCTGAAATTAGCCGGGGTTTGATTACTTACGGTTTTTACACCCGTTGCAGGTGTGACAGTTATTGTCCCTTTCATCCCCAGCGACGCATGCGGAACACAGACGTAGTAATGTATCCCCACTTGAGTAAGCACAACTGTTCCACCGCCAAACGGGAGGTCAAAGCCTCCGTTGGAAGTCGTACCATTTGCATTCCATGTCGCTAGCGACACTTCGCGCGCATTATGTATCGTCTCAAGAACGAAGTTCACCGTGTCGCCGGCAACGATAGAAATGGTGCTCGGTGTAAATGCAAAACTGGAATTGGTTATCGTATGCGTTGCCGCAAAACCGATACATGTAGCCGCCACGAACAAAAGTGAAATGGTAAGAGAATTTTTCATGTGATTACTCCGGTTTGTTGGTGAATTGGTGAGTTCTCCCAATCAGTAGAACGCGAAGTACTTCACCCCCTCCCGCCATTGTGTATAGATTACTAATGATTTCGCCGATTGAATATCGCTCAAAAGGATGAAAAAGGGATTAGTTCTTTTGAGAGTCCGGCATCTCAGAACAGAAGGATTCAAGGCTGGCGCGAGCCGATTAAGGAATGTCAGAAAAACGGAACCTGTGGAAGGCAAAAGAAATGGTCATTTGCAGAGGTAGAAAGTCAAAATCGGTCATTCGTGAACCGAGAGATCAGGCGTTACCGCATGTTGCATGCCCAGCACAGCAATTGAATAGTTCTTTCCTTCCCAGCGCTGGGAGCCTTTCCAGAAAAAAGTGAACTCTACTATTGAGCCATCCGGAAGATTCTCACTTGGAAGGTCCGCAAACCACAGATCCAGGTCGTTCAAATGAGCGGCATCCAATGTCTTGGATGTTGCCCAGTTATCAATGGACCAATTAATGCTTGCGTCCTCCGCAAGGAGAAGGCGCAATATTTTTCCCGAAGGAATCCGGCGAGCGGGGTACCGAAAACTCCATATTTCGTGCCGGCTCTTTACCGGGTGGACAACATAGCGCTGAAACGCAGGTTCGACCCGATCGAAACAAACGCCGTCATTAGCACTGCGGACGAGAGAGATGTACTCAGCGTGCGACCAGCAGAGAGGCATCGCTGCGCCGGTCGGACATCCGCGCTTTAGCTCAAGCGCGGGAAGGTCTTCCCCGTCCCACAATTGCTCGCTCAACATCCCTCCTTTATTTGCGAATTTTTCCATCGCAGTAATGAACGGCCTGGGATCGCGCCCTGCTGCCATCTCATAATGTCCCCGCTCGCCGGTTAAAATCGGCCATGCGCGGCCGACTCCGGTTCCATCATAAGCGCCTCCGTCCTCCTTTTGCCCATACCCGTCGTGATTGTAGCGGCGCCAGCACGGACCCTGCGGCAATTCGATCTTCAGCAGGCGATCGATAACTGCAACCGAACTCTTGATGAGGGGGTCGTCCGCTGCACGGATGCCCAATCGGACCAACTGAAGAAAATCGCCACTCACGATTTTTCTTGCCGGATGAGAGCCGCCGCCGTTGCTTACCTCCAGCACCGTCGTGTTGGGATCCGCGTGAGGGTCAGGGTGATCCGGATCTGTAGGATTGATCCGAACATAGTGGCGACGAAAACCTTCAACCGCTTCACCGGCGGTGGTTACAGTCCACTCCTCGATATGCGACGCCATCCAGTCCGCATACTGCAGTATAAAATCGGAGGTGCCCGAATCGCTCCCATTCTTCGCAAGCTCCGATGCGCAGATCAATCCGGCGATCACCGTCGCAAGCGTTGATGGCGAAAAGCCTGCGTTTTCCTCCCAGCGTTCCTGACCGGTTACCGGTCCCTGCATGGTAAGATATGAGGCAGCCCGTAAAACCATGACGCGAGGATCGAACCGGCCAAGCGAGACGCCTTCGCGGAGCAGCCGCCACGCCAGGATGATCGGAGCTGCAACTTCATCAAGTTGCACTCCCGGCCAGAAAGCGTTCCCGTCTATCCAGCTGTTTTGCGGGAACCTGCCATCGGTACGTTGGATGGCCGCAAGCCAGATTAACGCACGCAGCGGAGTTCCGGTTTGGCCGGATGCCAAAAGCGCGCTCGAACTCTGCACCATGTCGCGTATCCAGACGAGATGATATCCGCCCAGGTCATCGTCGCCTTTGGTCTCACCCCACGGAATACTCATCGATG
>CAYYHS010000063.1:8161-9923 GCA_964471785.1 uncultured Chitinophagaceae bacterium | reverse complement strand
CCAATTTCTAAAGGAGTATAAATTCTATGGGAGCAAAAATCATTCAGTACGACTTTGACGCTCGCGCAGCATTAAAGCGAGGAGTCGACCAACTCGCCAACGCCGTAAAGGTGACGCTGGGACCGAAAGGCCGCAATGTTGTCATCGACAAGAAATTCGGTGCGCCGACAGTCACCAAAGACGGCGTTACGGTTGCAAAAGAGATCGAACTCGAAGATCCAATCGAGAACATGGGCGCACAGATGGTGCGTGAGGTCGCATCCAAGACATCCGATGTCGCGGGCGACGGAACGACCACTGCGACTGTTCTCGCACAGGCAATTGTTCGTGAAGGACTCAAGAACGTAACAGCGGGCGCAAATCCGATGGACCTGAAACGCGGAATCGACCTCGCGGTCACAAGAGTCATTGAAGAGCTCAAGAAGATCAGCCGGCCGGTTGAAGGCAAAAAGGAAATCGCCCAGGTTGGATCGATCTCTGCAAATAACGACGCGACGATCGGCAGCCTTATCGCAGACGCGATGGAAAAAGTAGGCAAAGACGGCGTTATCACCGTTGAAGAGGCAAAGGGAACCGAGACCTTAATGGACGTTGTCGAAGGAATGCAGTTCGACCGCGGTTACCTTTCACCCTATTTCGTCACGGACGCCGACACGATGGAGTCAGTTCTTGAGGATCCACTCATCCTCATCCACGACAAGAAGATCAGCTCGATGAAGGATCTTCTTCCGATTCTAGAAAAATCGGCTCAGTCGGGAAAATCGATGGTGATCATCGCAGAAGAGGTTGAAGGCGAAGCACTCGCTACTCTCGTCGTGAACAAGATCCGCGGTACGTTGCGCGTTGTTGCAGTGAAGGCCCCAGGATTCGGCGATCGCCGAAAGGCTATGTTGGAAGATATCGCGGTGCTGACAAACGGCACAGTGATATCGGAAGAAAAAGGCTTCAAGCTCGAGAACGCTACGCTTTCTTATCTCGGAACCGCGAAGAAAGTCGTCGTCGACAAAGACAACACGACAATCGTTGAAGGCGCCGGCAAGAAAGAAGAGATCAAGAAACGCATCAACGAGATTAAGCAGCAGATCGACAAGACGACATCGGACTATGACAAAGAGAAACTCCAGGAACGTCTTGCGAAGCTTTCAGGCGGCGTCGCCGTCCTGAAGATCGGTGCCTCAACCGAAGTTGAGATGAAGGAGAAAAAGGCCCGAGTCGAAGACGCTCTTCATGCAACGCGAGCTGCAGTAGAGGAGGGCATTGTCCCGGGCGGCGGTGTGGCATACTTGCGGACTATTCCGAAGCTGGACGAAGTGAAGACGGTCAACGAAGACCAGAAGACCGGCGTCGAGATCGTGAAACGCGCTCTCGAAGAACCCATTCGCCAGATTGTTGCCAATGCAGGTCTTGAAGGATCTGTCGTCGTCGATAAAGTGAAAAACGGACAAGGGAACTTCGGCTTCAACGCAGCGACTGAAAAATATGAGAACCTCGTTGAATCGGGCGTTATCGACCCGACGAAAGTGACGCGCATCGCTATTGAAAATGCGGCGAGCGTTGCAGCACTGCTTCTGACCACCGAAGCGACAATCGTCGAGAAGCCTGAAGAGAAGAAGTCTATGCCTCAAATGCCTCCCGGCGGCGGAATGGGAGACATGTACTAAGACTATGAGCGGCGCTTCGCGAGAAGTGCACCTCAGGAAATCATTCGAATCCCCGGTCGCGAACATGCGGCCGGGGATTTTTATTAATGAATGAGTTTGTC
>CAYYHS010000063.1:0-8061 GCA_964471785.1 uncultured Chitinophagaceae bacterium | reverse complement strand
ATTTGAGGCGGAAATCTCTATATTACCGGTCACGTCGGCAACGGATTACATTTCCAACCAAGGAAAGACGCAAGACTATGACTTCGAACCCTGATCTCAGCCGCAGAATATCAAGCATCCAGTCCGCTTTGAAAGATCACCACATTGATGGCTGGCTGCTCTACAACTTCCGCCAATCGAACGTGTTTGCCTCGAAACTCCTTGAACTTCCCCCGCATCTGACCCAGATGCGGCGCTATTTTTATTTCATCCCTGATCAGGGCGAGCCGCAGAAATTGGTCCATGGTATAGAGCAATATAACCTGGATCATCTGCCGGGGAAAAAGCACGTCTATGTGAGCTGGCAATCGCTGCAGGAGGGATTGCGGGCCATCCTGCAAGGGAAGAAGAGCGTCGCTATGGAGTATTCACCGCAAAACTCTATCCCTTATGTTTCCAAGGTGGACGCAGGGACTGTGGAACTGATACGCTGGCTTGGGACGGAAGTAGTCTCTTCGGCCGACGTCGTTCAATATTTCGAAGCCCGTTGGACCAATGAGCAGAGAGACGACCAATTCGAAACATCAAAAGTCCTGCGAAAGACTGTGGACGTAGCATTCGGCTTCATTGGAGATAAGCTCCGGTCCGGGCAAAAAGTAACCGAATATGACGTCCAACAGCGGATGGTGAAGTTTTTCGAAGAGAACAAACTTGTTTTTGACGATGCACCGAACTGCTCAGTCAATGGCAATGCGGCAAATCCGCACTATGAACCCACAAAAGATATTTTTACCGAAATAAAGAAGGGAGATTGCATTCTCATCGATCTCTGGGCGAAAAAAGAAAAACCCGGAGCAGTCTACTCGGATATCACGTGGGTAGCGTTTGCAGGTGAAACGATTCCGCCCAAATATCAGGCTGTTTTCGAGATCGTCCGCGGAGCGCGGGATGCGGCACTCCAGTACCTAAAGAATGAGTTTACCGCCGGGCGAAAGGTGCGTGGCTGTGAGGTAGACGATGTCACTCGTCGTTTCATTTCGCAGAAGGGGTACGGCGAATACTTCATCCACCGGACGGGGCACAACATCGGCGAAGAAGTGCATGGCAACGGTGCCAATATCGACAATCTCGAAACTCATGACCAGAGAGAAATTATTCCCGAGACGTGCTTCTCTATTGAGCCAGGCATTTACCTTCCCGGCGAACTTGGCGTCCGGCTGGAAATCGACGTCTACATATCCAAGGACAAAACAATTGTGATTCCGGGAGAGCCGATACAGCAGGAAATTGTAAAAATCAATTGTTAGGGTAATTATCATTTCAAGTTATCGTTTGCCGGTTCCATCATCCCATTTTGGAGGATCGCTATGAAAGTATCGCTTGCGCTGATGTTTGTCCTCTGCGCGATCACTGCTGCTTCTTACGGGCAGTTAAATATCAAGTTCGAGAAGTACGTGTTGCCCAACGGTCTTCAAGTGATTTTGCACGAAGATCATTCGACACCGATTGTGGCGGTCAATATCTGGTACCATGTCGGCTCTGCCCGCGAGAAGCCCGGCAGAACTGGGTTCGCTCATTTGTTCGAGCATATGATGTTCCAGGGATCTCTCGACGTTCCAAAGGGAGGGCATTTCGGCAGCCTTCAGGATGCGGGCGGAACATTGAACGGTTCAACCACGAACGACCGTACGAACTATTGGGAAAATGTGCCGAGCCAGTTCCTTGAGCTCGCCCTCTATCTGGAATCCGACAGGATGGGCTTTCTCGTCCCTGCGATGACCCAGGAGAAGCTGGACAACCAACGCGATGTGGTGAAGAACGAGCGCCGCCAGAGCTACGACAACCGTCCATACGGGAGAGCCGACGAAACGATCGCAGCAATGCTGTACGAACCATTGCATCCGTATAACTGGCCCGTCATCGGTTCGATGGCCGATCTCAGTGCTGCTTCGTTGGATGACGTAAAAGAATTCTTCATGCTCTATTATGCCCCCAACAATGCGAGTCTTGTGATTGCGGGCGACTTTAATCCTGCCCAGGCAAAAGAATGGGTCGATAAATATTTCGGCGGACTTCCGCGGGGCAAGCAGGTTGAAAAGGTAGCAATCAATCAGCCGACACAGAACATCGCAAAGCGGCAAACCATGGAGGACCATGTTCAACTCCCCCGTCTTTATTTGACCTGGCATTCCACCCCGCAGTCGGGGGAGGATGACGCAACGTTGGACGTGGTGGCCGATATTCTGGCTGGTGGGAAGAATTCACGCGCATACAAATCGCTGGTCTATGAAAAACAGATTGCCCAGGACGTTTCGGCGTATCAGGCCAGCAGAGAAATTGCCAGTTTGTTTCAGGTGGAGATTACTGCAAAACCGGGCTTCACGCTTGTCGATATCGAGAAAGGGATTGATGAAGAAATCACCAAGATGCAGCTATCAGGCGTGACCGAGCGGGAACTTCAGCGATCGAAGAACAGCATCAAGGCGAATTTCATTTACCGATTGCAGTCCGTCGGCGGTTTCGGCGGCAAGGCCGATCAGTTGAACCGGTACAATGTTATGTGGGGGGATCCGGGTTATTTCAATGACGACCTCGCGCGTTATCAGAAGATTACGACAGCCGACGTTCAGCGTGTGGCCCGAAAGTACCTGACGAAGGAGAGAGTGGCGTTAAGTGTGGTCCCTGAGGGTAAGAAGGTACTTGAGGCTAAATAGGAATTTTATTCACGAATACCACGATGGAGATTGAATCAATGAAGCTGAACCTTTTGCTCTTTACACCGCTGCTTGTTGTGTTCTGTCTGTCGCTCTCCTATGCGCAGCTAGACCGAACCAAAAAGCCGGAGCCCCAGCCGACTCCAAAAATAACTCTGCCCGTGATTCAGCACGCGGCTCTTTCCAATGGGATGAAGATTGTGCTCGTTGAGCGTCACGAGCTTCCGATTGTTCAAATACAGCTTGTCCTTCAAACGGGTTCCGCAAGTGATCCTCCTGAGAAATCCGGAATTGCGAACTTGACGGCGCAGATGGTTCGCGAGGGAACAGGGAAGAGGGGGTCGCTGAAGATCGCAGACGATCTCGAGTATATTGGGGCGAACCTCAATGTCTTTTCAACAACCGATGCAACATTGGCCTCGATGTTGACACTCAAGGAACAATTGTCGTCCGCCCTCGAAATTTATTCCGACGTACTCTGTAACCCGTCCTTTCCGGACACGGAATGGGCGCGAGTAAAGAAGACTCATCTGACCGGCATCATGCAGCGGAAAGATCGTCCCGTGGGTGTGGCGGACGATGTGTTCTCTCTCTTGCTGTACGGCACGAACCAGCCGTACGGACGTCCGACCGACGGCACGGACGCCTCGGTCAAGCTCATCTCGCTCGATGATCTCAAATCATTTTATAAGACAAACTATGTCCCGAACAACGCGACGCTCATTGTGGTGGGCGATGTCACGGCGACCGACATTCGTCCGATGCTGCAAAAATACTTTGGAGACTGGAAACCGGGAACTCCTTCGGTTCCAATATTCTCAAGCGTACCCAAGATCGATTCGACCCGGATCTATCTCATCGATAAGCCCCAGGCGGCGCAATCCGAAATTCGGATCGGCCATGTGGGGATTGCGCGCAATAATCCGGACTACTTCCCGGTCATTGTCATGAATGCGATTCTTGGAGGGCAGTTTACCTCGCGGATCAACCTGAACTTGCGCGAGGCAAAAGGTTATACCTACGGTGCCCGTTCCGGTTTTGCATTCCGGAAAGAAGCGGGGCCGTTTACCGCGCAAGCAGGCGTGAAATCTGCAGTCACCGATAGTTCGGTGATCGAGTTTATGAAAGAACTTCATGGCATCTGCGAGGCTGATGTGTCGCAAAAAGAACTGGATTTTGCGAAGAACTCGCTGGTCCGTGGAATGCCCCAAGGATTTGAAACGACGGCCCAAATTGCGAACCAATTGGTGAATGTCGTTCTTTACAATTTGCCCGACGATTATTTTAACACAGTCGTGCAGAATCTTGAGAAAGTCTCCATTGCCGATGTTCGGCGGGTAGCACAACACTATCTTCATCCAACTATGATGGACATCGTCGTTGTTGGCGACGTTGCATTGACAAGGACGGGTCTGGATAAACTCGGCTATGGAAAGACGATACTTCTCGATTCTGACGGAAAGAAAGTTGAGTAGCAAGGAAGTGCATAGGAATCAGTTCCATCCGCTCCTATCGGAGGTCATGGAACTTTGGGCTCAGAAAAGAATAATCATCCTGCATATTGAAATGAATCGACGTAAGGCCATCGGCATCATCGCGTGTATGCTTTTTCTGTGTACAGGCTTAAGCGCCCAGATGAATAACGATGAAGATCACGCGTTCTCTTCGATGAAGGTGCAGATCTTTCAGAGTCATTTGAAATTTCTCGCCAGCGATCTTCTGGAAGGCAGAGGAACTGGCACGCGTGCAGATGTTGTGTGTCAAAAATATCTCGTCTCACAACTTCAACTTCTGGGACTCGATCCTGGCGGAGAGAATGGCACTTATCTCCAGAGAGTTCCGGTAGTCGGCATGACCGCTGATCCCTCGATGGAATTGACTGCCCAGGCCGGGAAGAAAGAAGAGCGATTTAAGTTCCGGGAGGAGTTCGTGGCTTTCTCGGGTGTAGAAGCCGAGAATGTCGACATTACAAAGGCCGAAGTGATTTTTGTCGGGTTTGGAATCACTGCTCCTGAACAACGTTGGGATGATTACAAAGGAGTCGACGTCAAGGGGAAAGTGCTACTCATGTTGAATGATGAACCGGCAAGCAACAATCCGAAATTCTTCGGGGGAAAATCGCGCACGTACTACGGAAGGTGGACGTATAAGTATGAAGAAGCGGCTCGGAAAGGGGCTGCCGGAGCAATCATCATCCACACAGACGAGTCTGCAGGCTATCCATTTCAAGTGGTTCAGACTTCGTGGACGGGGGAGAATTTTTCTCTGGATGAAACGCCGGCACAACCGATCAAACTCGAAGCGTGGCTTTCCGAAAATGCGAGCCAACGCTTGGTGAGAATGTCTGGAAGAGAACTCGGCGCTCTCACGAAATCTGCCGAGTCGAGAAAATTCAAGCCTGTACCGCTCAACATCAAATTGTCACTCCACATCCACAATACGATCAGAAGAATAACTACAGCAAATGTTGCGGGATTCTTGCCGGGGAGCGATCCGGTTCTTTCGAAAGAAGTGGTCATTTACTCCGCCCACTTCGATCACCTCGGCATTGTTCGGCCGATGAACGGCGACTCAATCGATAACGGGGCGATCGACAATGCCTCGGGTGTGAGCATGGTGCTGATGCTGGCGAATGGGTTTACACATCTCGCCGAAATACCGAAACGGTCAATTCTTTTTCTCCTGGTTGGAGGAGAAGAAGCAGGTACATTAGGATCGGAATACTATGCGGCGCACCCGACTTTCCCCGCCGGGAAGATCGCGGCGGATATCAACATTGACGGAGTGAATGTCTACGGAGAGACGAAAGATATTTCGATGATAGGGAAAGGACGTTCGACGATAGACGACCAGGTCAACGACGCGGCCAACGTTGCGGGGTTCGTCGTCACGCCGGATCAGTTTCCTGAACAAGGATCTTTTTACAGGTCAGATCAATTCAGTTTCGCGTCGATTGGCGTTCCTTCGGCATATTTTGACACCGGTATCGATTTCGCAGGTAAGCCTCCCGGCTGGGGGACAATGATGGCTGATACATACAATCAGAATGACTATCACCAGCCGAGCGACGAGATCCGGAATGACTGGACGTATGAGGGGACGATGCAGCAGGCGAAATTCTATTTACATCTCGGCTATCGTGTTGCCAATCAGAAAGAAATTCCGCGATGGATTAAGGGGGACGAGTTCGAGGCTGTCAGACTTAAGAGTCTTCAGCAATCACCGTGAACCGCCGAAAGAGAATACCGCAAAGACGCGAAGGACGCCACGATAAAAAGAGGTCATGTGGCCTTCACTTTTTCAACAATTCATCTTCGCTCTCTTAGCGTTTTGGCAGTGTATTTTTCTATAGACGAACCTATTTCTCCGCCTTCGCTACACCTTCCGATTCTTCAACGCCCGAGTCCAATGCACGATCTGCTTCTTCACTTCCTGCGGTGAGGTGCTTCCAGACGACTTCTTGAACTCAATGCTCTTGTGCGGATCGAGGAGAGGGAAGAGGTCTTCGTCGATTTTGGCGGAGAAGTGTCTCAGTTCAGAGAGGGAAAGCTGCGTTAAGCTCTTCTTGTGATCGATCGCATGAGCGACAATCTTTCCTGTGATGGCGTGGGCTTCTCTAAACGTCGTCTCTTTCCGGACGAGGTAGTCAGCAATTTCAGTAGCCGTGAGGAAATCGTTGCGCAGTTCTTCTTCAAATCTGTTTTTATCGAATTTCGTATGGACGAGCATATGCGAGAAGATGAAGAGGCATTGCCTGGTCGTCGAAACCGCGTCGAATAAAGGATGCTTGTCCTCCTGCATATCCCGGTTGTACGCAAGCGGAAGACCCTTCATCACTGTCAGGATCGTTACGAGATCGCCGAATACCCTGCCCGCTTTTCCGCGGACTAGTTCCGCCATGTCCGGATTCTTCTTCTGCGGCATAATGCTGCTGCCGGTAGTATATGCATCATCAGTTTTTGCGAAATTGAATTCCTGTGAACTCCAAAGGACGAGTTCTTCGGCGAACCTGCTCAGATGAGTCATGGCAATGCTGCAACAAGAGATAAACTCAATCAGGAAATCGCGATCGCTCACTGCGTCGATGCTGTTTTCGATCACCCCGTCAAAACCGAGTTTGCGAGCGACAAGAGCCCGATCGATCGGAAAAGACGTACCCGCGAGGGCAGCTGCTCCGAGCGGAAGCCGGTTGCAGCGTTTCTCGCAATCCTGAAATCGTTCGAAGTCTCTCTCAAACATCGAAACGTACGCGAGGAGATGGTGCGAGAGGTAGACCGGTTGGGCGCGCTGAAGATGTGTATATCCCGGCATGATTGTATCGAAGTATTTTTCGGCCTTATAGAGAAGGACGCGCTGGAGCTGGAGGATCAGTTTTGAGATTTCCCGTATTGCTCCACGGAGGTAGAGGCGCTCGTCAAGTGCGACCTGGTCGTTTCTGCTTCTGGCAGTATGGAGTTTCCCGCCGAGAGGTCCGACTTTCTGGATCAGCCGGCGTTCGATAGCCATGTGAATGTCTTCGGTGTTCCACGAGAGATCGAGTTTTCCTGTTTCAATCTCCTTGCGGATGGCGTTCAGCGCGGTCCGAATCCGGCGGGAGTCCTCGGCAGAAATGATCTTCGTTGCCGCCAGCATCTCGACGTGAGCGATGCTTCCGGCGATATCTTCCTGATACAGCTCGCGATCGATCTCGATCGACGACGAGAATTTTAGAGCCATTTCGGACAGGGGCTCCTGGAATCTTCCACCCCAAAGGGATTGATGTTTTGGCATTGCGATCTCCTGAATCTTCAATTCGTGATAAAAAAAAACCTGACGGTCGATGTGCCGCCAGGTGTTGAACGGAATCGTGCGAGGGTTACTCGCGGACGACCCAGACTTTTGCTTTTGCGCTCACTTTGGAATGCAGCTTCACGGGGACTTCGAAGATCCCAAGCGTCTTGATCGGTTCCTCAAGATCGATTGTCCTCTTATCCACGGTAAAGCCTTTTTCCTTGAGTGAATCGGCAATCATTTGCGAGGTGACAGAGCCGAACAGCTTGTCGTCTTCGCCGACCTTCATCGGTATTGTCACAGAGAGCTTCTCCAACTCGACGCCGAGTTTTTCGGCATCCTTAAATTGCTTCTGTTCCTGCCGTTCATGCTGCTTCTTCTCTTCATCGAGCGCCCGCAAGCTGCTTGTCGTGGCCCGGTACGCGATGCTGCGCGGAATCAGATAATTGCGTGCGTAACCGTCTTTCACGGTAACGACCTCTCCTATCTTGCCGAGGGTCTCAAAATCCTTACGTAGAATTACTTTCATAATCTCTCCATGGGGCTGGGATTAAAGTCAAGTTACTTAATTGCATCCGATACAAAGGGGAGCAGGGCC
>CAYYHS010000062.1:0-9952 GCA_964471785.1 uncultured Chitinophagaceae bacterium | reverse complement strand
CGGAGACAGAGACGTTGGCTGTAGACCACCTTCTCCTCAATCTGGGATTTGTGGTAAGTCTAGGCCCGCTTCGCGGTTGGGGTCTGGAAATTGAGAAGGGGGATATTAAAGTGACAACAAAAATGGAAACAAACATTCCCGGTATTTATGCGGCCGGCGATATTGCCACGTTTCCCGGAAAGCTGAAGCTGATCGCAACCGGCTTCGGCGAGGCGGCGATTGCGGTGAATAATATCAAATCGTATATCGACCCGAAAGCAAAGTTCTTCCCCGGACACAGCAGTGACATGAAGCATAAGAAGTGAGCGATGAGCACTCCGCACCGAGTTCTGATTACGTACAAAACATCGGAGAGCCAGCTCAGCCGCATCACCAATGTCTCTGAGAATCTCGAAGTCTTCTACGAACCGACGCCAGAGGGTGCAAAGAAGCGATGTTCGGAGGCAGAGATTCTGTTTGGAGATATCCCGAAAGAAATACTCGCTCAAATGCCACGGCTTCGCTGGGCACAGATATCGACCGTGGGCGCAGACCGCTTCTTGTATCCGGAGTTATTGAAGAGCGATGTCATCCTCTGCTGCTCGCGAGGCATGCACAAATATCAAATGGCGGAGCTTCTCTTCGGCCTCATGATCGGCATCTCGCGGAAGTTGTATTCATATTACGATCTTCAGAAGGGGCAAGAGTGGACGACATCGTTGATCCGTGAATCCGATACTCTGGTAGGGAAAACGCTGGGGATCGTTGGATTGGGGTCTGTTGGTTCGCACATTGCGAAAACCGCCCGCGCGTTCGGTATGAATATCGTCGGCACGAAGAGAGATCCGGTTCCGGTGGATTGCGTCGATGAAGTGCTCTCACCATCGCAGCTCGAGAGATTGCTGGAAGTCTCTGACCACGTCGTCAATGTAACGCCGCTGACGCCAGAGACCACGCGGATGTTTGGAGAAAAAGAGTTTCGGAAAATGAAGTCTACGGCGGTGTTCTACAACTTGGGCCGGGGAGCATCCGTCGATACAAATGCCCTTATGAAGGCCCTCGAGAATGGAACGCTCAAGGCTGCGGCCCTCGATACGTTTGAAGAAGAACCGCTCCCGGCAAATAATCCCTTATGGCACACAAAGAACCTCTATATCACACCTCACATTGGCGGTCCAATACCGCACTACTCCCACTTACTTACCGAAATATTCATTGACAACTTGAGACGGTATCTCGATGGACGCCCGCTGGGCACCATCGTGGACAAAACAAAAGGGTACTGAAGAACTCTGGCTAATCGAAGACGACGGAGTGCGATCCACTTCTATCGTTTTCTGCGCCATGACGTCGGCAAGCAATCATTCGTGTCGGGAATGGTTCATTTCCGGTTCATCTTCGCGGCCCATATGATCCATCACCCTGGTTCGAAGTTCCACTCGCCAGATCTTTTGTTGTTCCGGTGTGAGGATCTTGTTCGCATCGAACCAACCGTTCAGTTTGTTCAGCGCTAACGCGGTTTTATTTGCGGCAATCTCGGCAATTCTCTTTTGGATGGCGTCTTTGTCCGGATCCTCGGCTGAAACGAGCCGCCCTAATTCAAGCTTCGATAAGGCTAGTTTTGACCGGAGGTCAATTTCCTTCTTCATCGTTTCAAACTTCAGATCTTTGAGCTGTGTTTTCTGCTCGTCAGTAAGCTTCAGCTTCGCGAAGATGTCCGGCCTTCTCATGTGTTCCATCCGCTTCTCCGCCGGCGGAGCTTCGGGTCGATCCTGAGCAGGCGAAAAGCCGAAGCAGCCTGCGATCAGGAGTGCAAAAAAGAATGTTCTCATATTGACTTCCTATAATTGTTGTGATGATGTTGCGTGTCTATCATTCAGTTCGACAAGACGTGCACGTTTAGGTTTAAGAGCACGCTTCTTGATAAAGATTCTTCGATTGGCTATCTTAACAACTAGAAGGGAATAACGATGCCTAGATTACCCCGCCGATCTTCGATTTGCCTCCTCGGCCTTCTCATGTTGTTTCAGGGATGTCAGATGTATAATGCGGGTGCGGATTTTGTGCACCAGCGGTACGTCAACACGGTGGCGTACTTCAACACGTACTACAATGCAAAGAAAGCCTTTGAGGATGGCGAAAAGCAGGTTCTTGACCAGCAGCAGTCTGCCGCGGGCAAGCAAAGCGCACAAGCCGCGGCGCTGCCGTTACCTGGAGATTCTAAAGCGAAATTTAATCTTGCCATCGAAAAAGCTTCCAAGCTTCTGACATTTTACCCGACGAGCAAATGGGTAGACGACGCGTTATTCATGATCGGCAAATCATATTTTTATCTTGGGGATGACCTCCACTCGGAGCGGAAATTCCTTGAACTATTTGCAAAATACCCCGATAGCGATCTTCTGCTCGAAGCGGAATTGTGGTACGGGCGGTCGCTTCTCCGGCAGAAACGATACGACGAAGGAATTCAGTCGCTCGACCAGCTTTATACCAAGGCCGCCGGACTTCACGAGAAAGCGATCGCCGGCGCCGCGTCGGCTGAGCTTGGAAATCATTACTATATCAGCAATAATTACGACAGGGCGATCGAGTACTATCAACGCTCCGTGGAAATTTCGAATGACGACAGGATGAATGCGGAGACCGAGCTGCAAATAGGCTACTGTTACCGCCAGAAGGGAGACCTGCAGAAAGCTGAACAGGCATTCGGTACGGTCGGAGATTTCAGCCCGGATTACGCGACATCGTTCACCGCCAAATTTGAACGGATCACGGTTCTAGTGAGATTGCAGCAGTATACAGAGGCGATGGAGAAGCTTACCGATCTGGCAGGGGATGCGAAGAACGTCGAATACTTCTCAAAAATTCAGTATGAAATAGGCAGGCTCTATGAAGCACAGAATAAGTTCGACGAGGCTATTAAGAAATACTCGTATGTCGATACTGCTTTTGCCAAGACCGAAGATGCGGCCCAGGCCTATTACAGGCTCGGCAAAATTTATGAGTTGAACCGGGAGAACTATCAAAAGGCGGCAGGGTATTATGATAAGTCGAGAAACGAGTCCGTCACTGCGCCGACAAACGCCGAAGCTGGCAGGAAGGCAGACGCGTTCGTAAAGTATTTTTCGCTTCGATCGGACCTCCACCGATACGACAGCATCATCGTCGCAATCAAAGGGAGGCCCGCGAAGAGGGATTACCTGCGGTTGACAGCAGACTCAATTCGGCTGGCAGCTGACTCACTGCGCATGGGGAATGTGGATTCCCTTGCGCGTGTCGATTCTGCCAGAGCGCAATTGGAAAAACGGTTATTGGCACAGGAGTCTGAGAGCGTTGATTCGCTTCGACATCTCATCGTGAAGGCGCGGTTCGAGCTTGCAGGCATCTTTTACCTTGAGATTGACCGTCAGGACTCTGCCCTTTATTGGTTCCAGCGAGTCATCGACGAAGAGGGGAAAAGTGAATTTGCGGAACGATCGCTCTTCACCTTAGCTGAAATCGCCCGTACTTCGGGAGCGACCGACAAGAAAATTGTCGATTCGCTTTACGGAGTCGTCATTGCTCAATATCCGGAATCGCCGTACGCTCAGGAATCAAGGCGGATTCTGGGTATCCACTTGTTGGAGAAAAAGCTGGATCCTGCCGAAGCGCTATATCATCAGGCGGAAGAATATATGGATGGCGAACATTCGGATAGCGCGCTGCCGTTCCTGTATAAGATTGTTCGTGAAGGCGACCCCTCTCCATTCTCACCCAAAGCACTGTATGCTATCGGCTGGATCTACGAAAACAAGCTTGAAGAAGAAGATAGTGCAAGTGCCGTTTACAGGAGATTAATTGCGGGATATCCGAAGTCGGAGTTCGCAGTTGCAGTGAGGCCGAAAATACAGGAAGAAGATGCGGCAAAGCAAGAGGCGGAGCAAAAAGCAAAACTGGAAAGGGATGCGAAAAAGAAAAAAGAGGAGGAAGAGAAGAAAGCGCAAACACCCGCCGCTGATTCTACCCGGAACGAAGGAATGAAGAAAGAGAAGCCGTAACACCTCACGAAAAATTATCTACACGCATGGTTCAAGAACACGTCCCCGTTCACTCTATCCGAGAAATCGCGTCCAACATTTTCCAGCTCACGTTTCGCTCGCCAAATATTGCCGGGCTGGCGGTGCCGGGGCAGTTTGTCAACGTGAAAGTTGACAACACGGAGGGTCCGCTTCTCCGCCGCCCTTTCAGCATCTATTCAGTTGACAAAGAAGATGTTTCAATCATCTTTAACGTTGTCGGTCCGGGAACGAGAGCGTTGTCGGATATGGCGGTCGGCGAAGTTCTCGACGTTCTTGGTCCCCTGGGCAGAGGAGTCTTTCCATACAAAGACGATGGTTTTGAAACTGCTTTGTTGGTTGGAGGAGGTCTTGGAGTGGCAGCTCTTCCGTTTCTCAATTCGATGATTCCGTCCAGGAAGAGGAGAGTTATCTTCCTTGGTGCGCGAACTGCCTCGCAGATTGTCCGTACCGGACTGGAGCCCGTCCACGCTGCGACCGACGACGGAAGCGAGGGATTGCATGGAACGGTTGTCGATCTTCTTCGGAGTTATCTGGAAACTACGGAAATCGAGCGGCCCCGGATCTTCTCCTGCGGGCCGCTGCCAATGCTGCGGGCGCTGAAGGAAGTCGCGCGGGCAAAAGAAATAGAATGTTACCTTGCTCTCGAAGGCGAGATGGCGTGCGGCATTGGGCTTTGCCAGGGTTGCCCGGTTCAGACCGTGAACGGCAAAAAGAAATTTGACCTGGTGTGTAGTGACGGTCCCGTTTTCGAAGCGTCCACCGTGAGCTTTTGAACTATGACAGAATCATTCAACCTGAGAGGTGTACGATTTAATAACCGGGTCTTCGTTGCCTCCGGCACATTCGGCTATGGCAATGAAGTTTCCGAGCTTGTCGATCTAGACAAACTTGGCGGGATCATGACGAAGTCCCTTTCGCTAAAACCGAGGGACGGCAATCCTCCCGCCAGGGTCGCGGAGACATCGGCCGGAATGCTGAACTCGATCGGTCTGGCCAATATCGGTGTTCAAAAATTCATTGAAGAAAAGATCCCGGCACTCGAGGGTGTTGCCTGTGCCGTTATCGCCAACATTGCCGCAAGCAGTGTTGAAGAATACTGCAGTGTTCTTGAGGCTCTCGACCCGCAAAAACGCGTCGACGGTTTCGAGATTAATGTCTCCTGCCCTAACGTGAAAGAAGGGGGGTTAAGTTTTGGGACCGATCTATCGATGGTTTCCTTGATCACGAAGGAGCTTCGAAAGCGAACGCGGAAGCCTCTCATCATGAAACTAACGCCAAACGTTACACATATCTCAGAGTTCGCACGCGCTGCAGAAGCGGAGGGTGCCGATGCAGTTTCTGTCATGAACACGCTCATCGGAATGGCGGTGAACATCCATACGAGGAAACCGAAATTATCCACTGTTACCGGCGGGCTCTCCGGTCCTGCGATCAAGCCGATTGCTCTCGCGAAGGTCTTCGAAACTTATAAAGCGGTCAAGATACCAATCTTCGGGATAGGAGGGATTTCTACGTGGGAAGATGCGATCGAATTTTTTCTGGCGGGAGCGAGCGCAGTCCAGGTTGGCACGGCAAACTTTGTTAATCCGAACGCCGCTGTCGAGCTGAAAGAAGGAATCACCCGGTACTGCGAGACTCATTTAATCAACGATGTTTCCCAACTAGTCGGAGCGATGATTGCCGATGCGAGCGTGTCGGTCATTCAACGCTGGCTGTAAGATCCACGAGTCGTCATTGCCCACCTTGAGATCAACTCAACGAACACTCGATTACCTCTACGGTCTGCAGTTTTTCGGCATGAAGCTCGGATTGAGCAATATCCGGACGTTGCTTCGCGATTGTGGTAATCCTCAAAAACAGTTTTCAAGCGTCCATATTGCCGGAACAAATGGCAAGGGATCGACTTCCTCGATGATCGCGGCGGTGCTCCAGGCTGCGGGATATAGGACCGGGCTTTATACCTCCCCGCACATAACGCTCTTCAATGAACGGATACGCATCAACGGGAAGATGATTTCGGATGAGGACCTCGTCCGCTATACTCAGAAGTTCAGGCCGGATGTCGATTCCTTAAAGGCCACTTTTTTTGAAGCAACGACTGCGATCGCGTTCAAATTTTTCGCCGACGAAAAAGTTGATATCGCGGTCGTCGAGACGGGCCTCGGGGGTAGATTGGATGCGACGAACGTGTTGCGTCCCGAAGTTTCGGTGATCACGTCGATTGGCATAGATCATACAGAGCAGCTTGGACGAACATTGCGGGCGATTGCGCATGAAAAAGGGGGAATCATTAAGACACGGGTTCCCTGCGTGACGGCGGTGCAAAGGGAAGATGCGCTCAGGGAACTGCGAAGCATAGCCAAACGGCGGCGCTCTCCGTTCATCATCGCCCCATCGATGAATGTCCAGCCGAAGCCTGCACAAGGCCCGGATCACCAGGTGTTCACAATCCAGACGGATAACAAGCGCTATCAAGACCTCAGGATTCCTTTGCTAGGGAGTCACCAAATCAAGAATGCTGCGCTTGCAATTTCGGCTCTTGAGTGCCTCCAGGACAGGGGAGTGGACATCCCGCCCAAAGCCATCAGCGAAGGGTTCAGAAGGCTTCTTCAATTGACCGGCCTGCGGGGCAGATTTGAAATTCTCAGAAAAGATCCTCTTGTTGTTCTTGATGTCGGCCATAATCCCAGCGGGATTGCTGCTACGGTGGAAACCATCAGAAACTACCGGCGAGGAAAAGTTGTTCTTGTGTTCGGCGTTATGGGGGACAAAGAGTATCGACCGATGATTCGGTCGCTTGCCTCGTTGAGGCCGCGAGTCTTTGCGGTCCGTCCAGACATGGAAAGGGCCCTCCCGGCTGAAACCATTTCTGCTCTTTTTCGTGAAAGGAAATGCAGAGCGCAATCGGTCCTTACAGTCGAGAGCGCTGTCGAGAAGGCCTTGCGGGTTCAGAAGAGAAACGATGTATTGTTGATTTGCGGTTCGCACTATATAGCCGGCGAGGCTCTGAAGGCAATCCGCAAGCGCCTTCACCCAAAAAAGTCTTGACAATCAAATCAATTACATCTATATTTACTATAGTTATTACTGAGCAATTGGGTTTTGTTAAGAGTTCAACACTTCTAGATCACCTCGTCTGTTGCCAATTATCAATCCTTAGCCAATCAAGCACCTGCACTTTATTAAGGCGCATTCAGCCCGAGTGATAATTACCTCTCCACGTGTTTAACAATCTTTTTTTATTTGAAGGGATGTTGTATCTATGCCAATGGACATTTCGGAATTAAAGTCCAAAAAAATTGCTGACCTCAACCAGATCGCCAAGGATCTGAGTATTTCAGGCTACAGCGATTTACGAAAACAAGAACTAATATTTAAGATTCTCGAGGCCCAAACCGAGAAAGATGGCTTGACGTTCAGCAAAGGTGTGCTTGAAGTCTTGCCGGACGGGTACGGATTCCTGAGGTCGGTCGATTATAACTATCTTCCTTCCCCCGACGATATTTATGTATCGCCTTCTCAGATCAAGAAATTCAGTCTTCGTACTGGAGACACCGTCAGCGGGCAGGTGCGGCCCCCGAAAGAGGGGGAGCGGTTCTTCGCTCTCCTACGGGTTGAGGCGGTTAACGACGAGAATCCCGACACGATCAGGGACCGGGTATTATTTGATAACCTGACGCCTCTCTATCCGAATGAACGTATCAAGCTGGAGACAGCGCCCGGAGAGTATGCAATGCGGATACTGGATTTGCTCTCTCCTATCGGCAAGGGCCAACGAGGCATGATCGTTTCACCCCCCAAGGCAGGCAAGACCGTTCTTCTCCAGAAGATGGCGAACAGTATCACGCGCAATCACCCGGAAATAAAACTCATGATGCTCCTTATTGATGAACGTCCCGAAGAGGTGACGGACATGGAGCGTTCGGTAACCGCGGAGGTTGTTGCATCGACGTTTGACGAGCCGCCGGAGCGCCACGTCCAGGTCTCGGATATGGTACTCGAAAAGGCAAAAAGGCTTGTCGAAGCGAAACACGATGTCGTCATCCTTCTTGATAGTATTACCCGACTGGCGCGTGCCCATAATACGGTAGTGCCGCATTCCGGCAAGATTCTATCCGGCGGTGTTGACGCCAATGCTCTTCACCGGCCAAAGCGGTTTTTCGGTGCCGCCCGAAATATCGAAGAGGGAGGAAGCCTCACGATAATCGCCACGGCCCTCGTCGAAACGGGAAGCCGGATGGACGAAGTGATCTTTGAGGAATTCAAAGGCACCGGCAACATGGAAATTGTCCTCGACCGCAAGTTGAGCGACAAGCGCATCTTCCCAGCGGTGGATGTCAACAGGTCCGGAACCCGAAAGGAAGAAATTTTGATGGGAGAAGAAGAGCTCAACCGTGTTTGGATCTTGCGAAAATTCTTGAGCGAATTTACCCCCGTTGAAGCGATGGAATTTTTGATGGAAAAAATGCGCGGTACAAAAGCGAACAAAGAGTTCCTCAAATCGATGAACAGCTGATCGATCTGAGTGCGACTGTACTCCTCATAAACCATTCTCTTTCCGGAGGATGGTTTTTTATTAGTGGGCGACAATGGAAAAGAAGATTCGCACGCGGGTAGTTCATTCAGGAGAAGAAAGAGATCGATCGAGCAGAGGCGTGCCAACGGAAGTTTCTCTCGCCTCTACTTTTTTCTTCCATGACTCGGAAGAATTGCAGCGGCACAAGGAAGGGACTGAGCCAAGAGAAGAATACGGCCGGTATCATAATCCGACACGTGCCGCCGCGGAACGCAAGCTGGCAGACCTCGAAGGGGCGGAAGACGCAATCCTTTGCTCGTCGGGGATGTATGCCCTTGGCGTAACACTTCTTCGGATACTCAAGCCGGGAGATCACCTGATTGTTCTCGACGAGCTCTATCACCGGACGCAGGAATTGTGTCACGCGGTCCTCGCGAAATTCGGCGTCGAGGTTTCGACTGTCAATAGCTGCGACCTGGCATCTCTCCGCGGAGCAATAAAGGAGAACACGCGGCTTTTTCTGTTCGAGTCTCCTACCAACCCTCATCTTTACGCTCAAGACATTGAAGCGATCGTAGCGATCTGCAAGGAACGTAAAATCAAGACGTTGATCGATGCCACCCTCGGGTCTCCGATAAACGTGTTGCCGTTAAAGTTTGGGGTCGACATCGTCGTTCACAGTTGCACAAAGTACCTTGCCGGTCACAACGACCTCCTCGCGGGGGTTGTCCTCGCTCGAAAATCAATCATTGCCTCGATACGCGAACTCCACTTTACCCTCGGCGGAGTATTAGATGCCCACTCGAGTTACCTGCTGATTCGCGGAATCAAAACCCTCCCCGTTCGGATTGCGCACCAGAATTCGGCGGCGGCGGCAATTGCGGAATTTCTCTCGCACCAAACTGTCGTCCACCGGGTTTTCTACCCTTCTCTCCCATCGCAGCCAAACAGCGACATCGCGAAGCATGAGATGACAGGGTTCGGGGGAGTCATCTCTTTTGACCTTGGAAGCGTGGGTGCGGCGAAGAAATTCGTTGATGCCCTCACGATTCCGTACATCGCGCCGAGTTTGGGAGGGACGGAGAGCCTCGTCATTCCATATTCTGTCGTCGTTCCTCCGACGCTTGAAGAATCTACCTCGGGAGATTTCCACATTGAACCTGGTTTGGTACGCCTCTCCGTCGGCCTCGAGGATAAGGACGATCTGCTCGAAGACGTCAGACACGCGTTGGAAGCAATCTCGTAACATATCCGCATTGCCGTCGTTAGCCAGAGGCCTAGTGCCGTTTCCAATAATAAATATTGTATTTGGAGGCCGAGATCACGCTGAGCGACGCCTGACACTGTGCCGCTTTACGGCATCCCGTACAGCGGGACTTCGACTCGTCCTATAGAACAG
>CAYYHS010000061.1:0-9957 GCA_964471785.1 uncultured Chitinophagaceae bacterium | reverse complement strand
TTTCCCGCACCAATTTCTCAATGCGTTGAAAGTCGCTTTCGTTGTGGACAAAGTCGATGCCGTCGCTTTCGATCACAAGAAGCGGCCCGAGCTTGTAGTTCGCGATCCATGACTCGTAGTGGCGGTTCAGCTGATCGAGGTACTCCCGCTTGATGCTCTGCTCATACGATCTTCCTCTTTTTGAGATTTGCTTCTTCAGCGTATCGACCGAAGCGCGAAGATAGATCATAAGGTCGGGTGCACGCAGGTACTCCATCATCACATGGTAAAGCGCCGTGTAGTTGGTATAGTCGCGGTCATCCATATTGCCGATGTCGTGAAGGTTCCGTGCGAAGATTTCGGCGTCTTCATAAATAGAGCGATCCTGGATCACCGGCTCCGGAGATTCGACGATCTGCTTATGATTGGTGAAGCGGTGCGAAAGAAAATAGATTTGTAGGTGAAACGACCATCGTTTCATGTCGCCGTAGAAATCGGCAAGGTACGGGTTGTCTTCAACCGATTCAAAATAAGGTTTCCACCCGAAGCGGTTTCCGAGCATGGTGGTAAGAGACGATTTGCCGGAGCCGATATTGCCGGCCACAGCGACAAATATTTTTTTCTGTGGAGGTACCATGTTAGAACTCCAGAGTAGTATAACGAGAGGATTGTGTGAGGTGCTAGAGAATACGAAAAATGAGAATGAAAAACACTACCTTGCAGCGAACTGATGGCATCACTTCCCATACGGTGCCACGGCCCCTGCGACATCTACAACAATGGGAGAAAAAAACAAGGCATCCGGATTTTCTCTGTGCGCAAGCCAGTCGGATATCATCGCATTTCCCTCCTCCTGAGTCATGAGCTTTTTGTCAATCATATGGCGGGCATGGACCGTAAAAAAACGGTGACCCCATTCCATAATATCGCTGTCCGGCCCTCCGGCAAGTGAATGCGGGGAGAACTCTCTTATTCTCACACCGTATTTTCGGAAAAGCGCCGGAAGTTTTCCGGTCACATACGAATCCCCGCCCCCCGTGCTATAATGAGCCCGCACGACATCGGCCATCTTATCGAACGCTCCGCCCCGCGGATAGAGGGACAGGCCCTCGTAGTAATAATCCTGGAAAGCGATGATGCCGTTTGGCCTTAACGCCGGCAATAGTTTTACCAGGAATTTTTCCGGATCGGGGACAAATGCAATCACCCAACGCGCAAAGATCAGATCATACGTCCGCTCAGGAAGGGAGGCAGCATCCACCGTGGCGTTTATGACTGTGACGTTCTTCCAACTTCGCTGCCGCGCATGATTTTCAAACCAACCGGCATAGAACTTTGATGGTTCCAGTGCGGTGACGCTTCCTTCCTCGGCAACTCGTTCCAACAAATCCATCGAGACAAAACCCGGTCCTGCCCCGACATCGAGACAATTCCATCCTCGTTGGACCTTCAACCTGTCCAAAAAGTTGTCCGTGACAGACTTCCAGACGCCATGCTGGAACCGGAGGCGCTCCAGCTCCTGGTTATTGATGCCGAGCAGATATTCGTCGGCGCTCGCTTGACCTTTAGAATCCATTTCAAGAAAGTTTGGGGAGTGTGATCCTTTTGCGCCGGTTCGCACGGCGCGAACGCGATCGGTTCAAAAAATGACTACGGCTGCCTCTTGCAAACAATTCCATCCTTCATAACGAAGGAGATGTTTTCGAGGGAAGAAATATCCTTGAGTGGGTCGTTGTTTGTTGCTACGATGTCGGCAAATGCCCCGGGCGAAATTTCTCCGATTTTGCCGGACATATCGAGAAGAGATGAGGCAACCGTTGTCGCCGATTTGATTGCCTGCATCGGTGTCATCCCGAACTTGACCATGTAAGAAAACTCCTTCGCCTCATTTTCGGTCCATGCAAACCCGCCGACGTCGGTGCCAAAGGCGATTCTTACGCCGGCTTTCAACGCCTTGGCGAAGACAATCGGCAATCCATCGTTGAACGCTTTGTTGATGGGATTCCCCGCCGCGGCACGTCCCTCGGCAACGTAAAGGTTCACATAGATCGTCGGACACCAGTAAACCCCTTTTGCCGCCATGAGAGCGATACACTCATCGTCCATGCCGAAGCCATGTTCGATCGAACTCGCCCCGGCGTTGATGGCGGGAATGATGCCATCCCTCGTGACGGCATGGGCGGCAAATTTTTTGTGTTCCAATCGCACCTCGTCGCCGATCGCACCGAGTTCTTCGGTCGAAAAATTCGGGAGACTCCGAAACATACCGTCCGGCGATTGGTAATAACCGCGGTCGGCGTACACCTTAATCCAGTCAGCGCCGTAGGAAATTTGTTCACGCACTGCACGGCGCGCTTCGTCTGCCCCGGTTATTTCCTGTACTCCCTTTGGTACCTGAAGTTCCCATGCATAAGCGCTGTTTCGCAACGGATAATGTCCCGTCGTATTAATGGAGCGTGTCGAGACAAAAAGCCGGGGTCCTTCGATAATGCCATTATTGATCGCCTTTTTTAGATCCACATCGGCGTACATCGCTCCCTCGCTTTCGAGATCGCGCAGTGTCGTGAACCCGTGCATCAACGCAGTTTTGCATGCGACGGTCGCCCGGAGCGTACGGTACGGGATGGATTCTTTGAGGATCTGATTGGCATAATCTTCCTCCGTGATATCTCCCTGCAAGAGCACGTGGGTGTGGGCATCGATGAGGCCGGGGAGAACCGTTGACTGTGAAAGATCAATAATCGCTGCGGATGCGGGTATGGCAACACCGCGCCCGACGCTTTTGATCTTGTTTCCTTCAACAAGAATGACGGCATTCTCTATCGGTTTGTCGGACTTTCCGTCAATTAACCTCCCACACTTGATCGCGGTGATCTGCTGGGAAAAAACTCCGGCTGATCCGGTGAGTGTTAAAATAAATATCAGAAACGATTTCATGGATATTCTCCTTAAAGGAGATTGGGGGAAATATTTCATCGGGGGGCGGATTCAAGTGCGGCAGCTGTCGAGTCTATGAGCGATGCTTCACCTTCGATCACCGCAGCGACCTTCGTAATCTCATCCTCCGCCAGCTTCCATTGTTTCTGTTCGATGGCCTCCCGGACCGCCGGTATAGTTTTCACTCCATATCCTGTAAAGAACCCGGGGGCGTAAATCTGATGTTTAAACCAAGGCCGCCCTGGCAAACCTTCTGCGCTAAGCAGTCGCCGCTCGGTTTGAATGAGCTTGGCGTTCACCGCCGCCATCGCGTCCGGTTCCTTTCCTTTCGAGATAGCGGCTGCTTTATCGTACCGTTCGGCGCTCCGCGACAGCGAGTCCACGGCGTTCTGTAACGGTGCAAAATTAAGGAACGGTGGAATTTCATCGCGCGGAGGTGGAACCGACTTCAGGTGGGGATCGGCAGTTGCCATGAAGACTCCTTCATCTATTTCCTTGTCTCGTTCACGCGCATCGTCTTGCTTGGTCTTGAGGAGCTTCTGCAATTCGTCGACATATTTCTTTACTGTCTCGGACATGTTTGTAAAATAGAAGGGGAGCAAGTCTGCATCCGCCAGGCGAAGTACTGCCGTCCCAACTGTCTGAGCCAACGCACGACCGTACAGAAAATCGGTATCGGAGAAATGAGTGTACCAATAGAAATCGTCATATGTTGAGTGATACACTCCGCCGCCATCTTCTCCGCCGAATCCAAGATTAAGGGATGCAATGCCTGCATGGTCGATGAAGGCGGAATAGTCGGATCCGGAGCCGAGGGCGCCAATTTTCATGTCGGTGCGCTGTCTTACTTCGCGCCGGTCGTCGGCTGAGCCCGCTCTCAAGATACTCTGGAGCCGCGATCGCTGCCACACAGACAACTTGGTTTCCGGATCGACAATATCTTGTGCGACTCCGCTGATGAATTTTTCCAGCGAGTGAGAACCCGACACAAACAGGTACCCCCTGTCGTTTCCGTCGGAGTTGATGTAGACAACCCCTTTCCTATTTAACTCGTCGCCGTGTGTTTCGACCCATTCGGTAGAACCGAGAAGCCCTTCCTCTTCGCCATCCCAGGCGCAATAGACGATGGTCCGTTTCGGCTTCCATCCCTGCTTCACGAGTTGTCCCAGTGATCGCGCTTCTTCCAACAGTGCAACTTGCCCCGAGATTGGATCTTCTGCGCCGTTAACCCATGCATCGTGGTGATTGCCTCGAATAATCCATTCATCGGGAAATGTTGAACCTGAAATTTTAGCGATGACGTCGTACAGTTTAACCCGATCCCAATTGAAACTCGCTTTGAGGTGAATTTTGGCAGGACCCGGTCCGATATGGTATGTGATTGGAAGCGTGCCTCGCCAATCATCGGGGGCGACGGGGCCGTCCAATGCAGCGAGAAGTGGCCGCGCATCTCCGTATGACATCGGAAGAACGGGAATCTTTGTGAGAACCTGAACGTCCTTCAGCGCCAGCCGTTTCGCATCGGGCGTAGCCCCGACTCCCGGTGTTAATGGATCACCCGGATACAACGGCATATCCACTACGCTTCCTCGTTGAACCCCATCCTCAGGTCTAAACGGCCCCTTCGGAAAAACATCTCCCTGCGTGTAGCCATCTCCGCTCGGATCGGAATAAATCAAACAGCCGACTGCTCCATGTTGCGCGGCAACTTTTGGTTTGATGCCGCGCCACGCTGCGCCGTATCTTGCTATGACAATACATCCCTTCACCGAAATCCCCATTCGGTCGAGCCTCTCATAATCATCCGGGATGCCGTAATTCACATAGACAAGGGGTGCCGTGACGTCGCCGTCGATGGAATAGGCATTATAAGGGGGCAGCTCTTCATTAACCTGGTTGGATGTTGGATCCAGGGCCAGCGCGGGCTCTTTCAATTTCGCGACAAATTTTGTCGGCGCGATAAGTTCAATCGCGCGTTCCTTCGGAGTCGGGAAGAGAACGTCGAAGAGTTCGATATGTGCATCAAGTCCCCACGATTTGAATTTCGAGAGAATCCACTCCGCATTCTCTTTGTCATAGGGTGAGCCAAGATGATGCGGCCGCGCAGAGAGTTTTCGCATGTCTTCGCGCAAACTATCGGGGTTCGGGGTCGAGCGAAACTTCTCTTCCCATTCTTTCTGCGTCTGCGAGAGCAATCCGCTGGCCTGGATTACAATTAAAAGAAAAGCAGATGCTAGGTACTTCATTCCTTCCTCCGGATTCCATAAGAATTTCGCCGCGGTCCTATCGAGAGCTCACTCCGTCCGAGACTTGACAAAGAATATCCGCTTTCCGGTTCTAACATTCAAGCCGCAGGGGATAAAATACAAGAGGCGAGACTGTGAATGTCTCGCTTCTTGTATTTATAAGCTCGATCAAATCTTGGTGACCCCAGCCGCTATCGTCTTCATTGTCATCACCATGTCCATGGAAGTCATTGTCCCGGGGAACAGTCGCCACCACCGAGGCTGTTGGCAACAACGCCGCTGAATGTAACCGTAACCCATTCTCCGTTTCGCACGCATCGCGGGATAGGAGTAGCAAAGACAGTGACTGTAGGTGCGACAACCGAACTCAGGGTAAACGCAACAGGCGCCGAAGCTATGCCTTCGCCCACGTTAATCACAACCGCAGCAACGGTAACACTGTATGTTCCGGGAAAGAAATTGGGCATGAGAAGCGGGTTCGCCGTTTGAGTCACATCGAGGTAGGGATTTCCGTTCTGTGTGATGACAACATGGTACGCGGTGGCTGTTGCAACGGGGTTCCACATTATCGAGGCAGTTGTTCCGTTTACGATAGCTTGAACGTTGATTGGCGCCGCGAGGGTAACCGTGAATGCAACCGGCGTTGATGCAGTCCCTTCCGGGAGACTGCCGACAATCGCTGCAACGATCACACTGTACGTTCCAAAGAGAAGGTTCGCACAACAATCTGCCGCGCTACTTGTTTCACATTCAAGTAAGGACTATTGTTGAACGTGATCACAACATGGTAGGGGTCTGCTAATGCGACGGAGTCCGATGAAATCGTCACGGTGGGCCCGTTGACAACTGCCAGAATATTTGCTGGAGATCCAACGGCCTTGTTCACGATTTGAGGGCCAGTACTTTCGGTGGTGCTGGTACTGGAAACAGGATCTCGTATTTGGGAGTTACGTCACCAAAGCAATAATCCGAACATGCACAGTAACGCGAAAACGAGGCTACAATTCATCAAATGAGCTTTATATGCAATTTCCAATGCCATTTCTGCTATTTTCGTTGCACTTGAAAGCACAAAATGGCCAAGAAAATCAAGGGAATTCTATTAAAGATGTAATTACAATCTCCTTACTTGGGTGACAGCCCGACAATGCGGATTCAATTGATCAGGCGAAGCGATTACCCTCTGATCTTAACGACAACAATAGTTGCGTCGTCGTGAAATTCCTTATTAATGGTGAAGGCTCGGACCGAGGCAAGGATGGAGTTGCTGAGTCCTTCCGCCGATGGTCTCTCTGTGTCGCTGAGTAATTCCTTGAGCCTGTCGATTCCGAACTGCTCCCCCTTATCGTTCGTGGCCTCAGTAATTCCGTCCGTGTAAAGAATCAGGATATCGCCTCGTTCCAGATTTACCGTCTTCTCTTCGTAGCGCGTCGAAGCCTGGACAGCCAGCGCAAGGTTAGGTGTCCGGATATCTTCGATTGCGCCGTCCGATTTTCGAATTCGAAGAATTGGGGGATGGCCTGCCGTGGAGATTCGCGCAGAAAGTGTTCGTTTATCGAGAAGAAGGTATGCGAAAGAAACAAACATTTTCTTGTCGGTAACTTGAAACACAGCATTGTTTAGATTGAACATCAACTCCGGAGGCGCTGATGTGTGGAAGAGTTCCGTATGCAGAGCACTCTTCGTCATCGCGGAGAGAATCCCGGCACCCACCCCGTGCCCCGACACATCGGCAATTGCTATTGCCGTTTCGTTGTCGGAAAGTGGAATCATATCATAATAGTCGCCTCCCACTTCGGTTGCCGGAACAGTAGTGCCTGCCGCCTCGCACCAATCGGTCTTGTACGCTCCCGCCGGCTGCAACGATTTTTGAATCGTGCGTGCCACGGCAACCTCGGTTTCCAATCGCGAACGTTTCGAAATCTCTTCGCCGACAACTCTGACGAAGAGAGCATAGCCCGCCGAGAGTAGAAAAATTGCAATGACTCCAAACATCGGGCGACGATTTTCAATCCGGTCGACTTCCTGCTGGGTAAGCGTAAAAAGGTGACCTGCAGTCAAGATTCTCGATTCCTCCACCTGGCCGAAGAGAAACTGTTCTACACGATACTCCGCAACCATGGCGCCCACAATTAATACCATTGAGAGAATGAAAAGCGTCGGTTTTCTAATGAATAAAATGATACAGGCGGAAAGGGCTCCGCTCAACACGGTGAGATAGAAGAACATGAACCAGGAACCGGGCAACACGCCAGGGTTCATCAACATTGTCAACGGTCCGATCGTCCCGAAAAGAAAGAAGACCGCCAACGCGAGCCTGCGAAGATCCTTCGACTCCATTGTCTTCCAGAGATTTATTGGATTCCTTTTCTGTGGCATGGTCCTGTCCCTCTGTTAGGTTTGCCTGTGTGCTCTGCGGGAACGAGAAAGGTGCTGTGGGGGAAAATATAGCGGAACGGATAACGAATCGCAACTACGGGTCTGCTAACCAGCGATGCCATAACCCTGACTGATTCTTAAAATTGTTGCCAACTGGGTAAAGTCATGGCATCACTTCGCGCCAGTCCGGTTAAGCAGTTTCAACCTTCTTTTTCGATGCCCTGTTGCGATCGTTCGCGTCGAGGATCTTCTTGCGCAGGCGAATCGATTTTGGCGTTACTTCGACATACTCATCATCCCCGATCCATTCTATCGCCTGTTCAAGAGTAAGCAGGTGGGGCGGTTCCAGACGCACGGCCTCGTCGGAGCCGGAGGCGCGCATATTGCTGAGCTGTTTCGATTTGCAGACGTTCACCGTCATGTCGTGTTCGCGGGCGTTTTCACCGACGATCATGCCGGGGTACACCCGTGTGCCAGGTTCCACAAAAAATGTCGACCGCTCTTGTAGTTTCCACATTCCATAGGCGACCGCGTCGCCGCCTTCCATCGCAACGAGAGCTCCTTTTGTGCGATGATCGAGATCGCCTTTGAACGGTTCATATCCATGAAAGTTGTGATGAAGAATTCCGGTTCCCTTTGTTTGAGTCATGAACTCGTTCCGGAATCCGATCAATCCGCGGGAAGGAACAAAGAATTCGAGCCGGGTATTCCCGTTCGAGGCGATCATGTTCTTCATTTCCCCTTTACGCCTCCCGAGGTTCTCGATGACCGTTCCTACAAATTCGTCGGGCACGTCTATGATCACGTGTTCCATCGGCTCGCACAGCACGTCGGCAATCTTTTTATAGATCACTTCAGGGCGCGAGACCTGCAATTCGAACCCCTCGCGCCGCATGTTTTCAATTAACACCGAAAGGTGAAGTTCGCCGCGGCCGCTGACTCGGAAGATGTCGGGGGAGTCGGTGAGTTCAACCCGGAGACTGACGTTCGAGCGGAGCTCGCGCGCCAGCCGCTCACCGAGATTTCGCGTAGTGACGTATTTACCTTCTTGTCCGGCAAAGGGGGAATTGTTAACGACAAAGTTCATCGAGATTGTCGGCTCTTCGATCGCGACGAACGGCAGCGGCGCCGGGTCGGCGGCATCGGCAATCGTCTCGCCGATGTCGACATCTTCCATTCCGGCAAGGGCAATGATATCCCCGACACTCGCCTTCTGAACTTCGACTCGTTTCAATCCTTCAAACGTGTAGATCTTCGTGACACGGGCATCTTCGAGCGAGCCGTCGCGATGGATCACCTTCATCGGGGAGCCGAAGCTGATCGTTCCCCGCGATATTCTTCCGATGCCGAGCCTTCCGAGATAATCGTTGTAGTCGATCGTCGTGACCAGCATGTGAAACGGTTCCTCAGAATTCCCTTCCGGAGGGGGAACCTTGCTGATAATTGCTTCAAAGAGGGGCTCAAGGCTGTCGCTCTCCTGATCGAGTTCCTTCTTTGCAATTCCCTGTTTCGAAATCGCATAGATCGTAGGGAAGTCGAGCTGCTTGTCGGTCGCACCCAGCGAGAGGAAAAGCTCAAAAACTTCGTCGAGCACTTCGTGAGGGCGAGCATCTTTGCGGTCGATCTTGTTAATGACGACAATCGGCTGAAGATGCAGGTCGAGAGATTTTTTCAGAACAAATTTGGTTCCCGGGAGAGGCCCTTCGGCCGCATCGACAAGCAAAAGAACACCGTCGACCATTTTCAGCGTCCGTTCGACCTCGCCGCTGAAGTCGGAGTGACCGGGTGTGTCGACGATATTGATCTTGATTTTCGTTTTCGAATTTTTCGGCTGGTAAAACACCGACGTGTTCTTCGCGAGGATGGTAATACCGCGTTCCTTTTCAAGGTCGTTCGAATCCATCACGCGCGTTACCATTATCTGATTGTCGCGGAATGTTCCCGTTTGACGCAGGAGTTGGTCGACCAGTGTTGTCTTGCCATGGTCGACATGCGCGATAATCGCGATGTTGCGGATGTCTTCTCTTCTATTCATTGGTGATCGATCTGCCGATTAAAAACGGTAGGGGCGACGTTACGGTCGCCCCTGCGGGTACTTGAAGCGTTTAATTTATAGATAAATATACAAAGAAATTAGATTGAATCCAAAATGGACTGCCGCCGTTTAGCGCCTGAGTTTGTCATTCGCGCCAAAGCGGGAATCCAGAGGCCTTTGTTTTGACAGGAAGGATGGATGCCCACTTGCGTGGGCATGACAATCTTGAGCGCAAATTCAGGCACTGCCTGCCACGGGCATGCCTCTTCAGTCATCAGATTAGTTGTCCCGAGCACCATCGAGAATCCACTGACGAATGGCGTCAATCTTGTTCTGAGAGAGTCTGTCGTTTCCCTTCGGCATTATTTCGCCTTGATTTGT
>CAYYHS010000060.1:0-10306 GCA_964471785.1 uncultured Chitinophagaceae bacterium | reverse complement strand
GTCGCCGCTTGCTCCGGAGTGATGTCGCGCTGTGGTTCGGCCAGCATCTCATATCCTACCATAAATTTCTTGACGCTCGCGGAGCGCAACAAAGGGGGATAGAAATGCATGTGCATGTGCCACTCTGCATGCTTGCCTCCGTCGGTCGGCGCCTGATGGAGCCCTGACGAATAGGGAAAAGAGGTCTTGAATAAGTTATCGTACCGTGCCGTGAGATTCCGGAGAGCGTCTGCGAAGTCTCTTTTTTCTTTTGGAGTGAATTGAAGAATTGTAGCGATTTTTCTTTTTGGAACAACAAGTGTTTCGTACGGCCAGACGGCCCAGTACGGCACGACAACGACGAAGGCGTCGTTGCGATAGACGATTCGATCATCGAGACGAAGTTCTACCTTTAGATAGTCGGAAAGGAGGCCGCGGCCGGTCTTCGCGAAGTGGCGTTTGAACTGGCGGAGTTCTTTCATGGGCTGCAGAGGGATGCTTTCCTGAGCCCAAATTTGACTGTGCGGATGGGGATTGCTGTTTCCCATCATGGCGCCCTTGTTCTCGAAAATCTGCACGTGGTTAATTCGGCTGTCCGCGGCGAGTGATGCGAATTCCTTCTGCCACACCTCTACAACTTTTTCAATATCAGTTTGATCCATCTCGGCGAGGGTGAGATCGTGCCTTGGAGAGTAATTGACGACACGGCATATTCCTTTCTCGGACCTGGCAACGAGGAGGCTGCCGTCTCCTCCTTTCAGTGAGGGCGTTTCAGGAAGGAGGGATGCGAAATCATTGGTGAACGCAAAAGTGTCGCGGTATTGCGGGTTGATTTCGCCGTTCGCCCTCTTGTTGCCCGGGCACAAGTAACATTCCGGATCGTATGATGGCCTCTTCTCAATCGAAGGAGGCGCCACCTCCCCCTGCCATGGACGTTGAGTGCGATGGGGAGAGACTAACACCCATTCATCGGTGAGGACGTTTTTTCTTCGATGGGGATACTTCGACAGGTCAGGTTTTTGCGTTTTCATTGACATCAATAATGCCTGTTCCCGAAGCGATCGAGGTCACATAGACTTCCGGCCTGATCCCGAATTTAAGGAAATATCTTTCTGCAACAGACCTTTCGAGATCCTCGACGCGATCCGGCTCGACAAGATTTACCGTGCATCCTCCGAAGCCTCCTCCCATCATCCTTGCGCCATACACCGCGGAGTCGTCCTTTACCAGGCTCACCAAATAGTCGAGTTCGGGGCAGCTGACTTCGTAATCGCGGGTAAGTCCTTCATGAGTCTGAACCATGTACCGTCCGAAAGCCTTCAGGTCTTTTTGTTCCAATGCTGTGCACGCGCTCAGCACGCGGTCATTTTCCTCGACGACGTATTTGCATCGGCGGAAGAGAGTCGGGTTCATCAAGGACTTGCACTCATCCAACAGCTCTGCTGAGACGTCGCGGAGGCTTCGCACTGAATCTACTTTCTGCCGAATGATGTTCACTCCTTCCTGGCATTCCTTCCTTCGCTGATTGTATTCCGTTGAACCGAGGGAGTGAGAGACGTTCGAATTGAAAAGGACGATAGCGATGTCTTCATCATTAAAAGGGAAATACTCGAACTCGAGCGACCTGCAGTCGATACGCACGACGGATCCGGACTCGCCGAAAATGTTGACGAATTGGTCCATGATGCCGCACTGCACACCGACAAATTCGTTCTCCGCCCGTTGCGCCGTTCGCACAAGGGTCAGTTTGTCCAGACCCAGTTCAAACAGTTGATTAAGTCCGAACGCCAGCCCCGCTTCGAGCGCTGCGGACGACGCTAAACCGGCTCCGATCGGAATATCGCCGCCGAAGACGCAGTTGAACCCGCCGAATTTGCATCCCCATTTCTTGAGCTCATCGACAACACCGAGCAAATAATTCGGCCACAGTTTATCCGACTTCCTCGGCCGGTCGATACTCCCTTCAAACAGGTCATGCTTGTCGAGTGCATGAACGATACACTTCATATCCTGGCGCGGTGCGAGAGCGAAATAGATCGCCTTGTCGATTGCGCACGGCAGCACGTAACCGAGGTTGTAGTCTGTGTGTTCGCCGATAAGATTGGCCCGTCCGGGTGAGCGAACCAGCAACGGCTGCTCGTTGAAGAGTTCGCGGAATTTTCGTTCGACCATATCTGTCAGATATATATGATTGCTCACCGGGATGACTTTCTCGTTTTAAGGTACATCCCAAGTCCGAAGAACATCATGATCGCTCCCCACCAGATGTCCGGATGAGTGTCGCTAAGGACTGTTTTCACGGCGGGAGGATTAAAGACCTGATAGATTCCCGTCGCCATGATCAAGACACCCATGATCAACAGGATTAATCCGACAAAATACCAAATTGGTTTCATTGCCTGTTCCGACATTCCAAACCTCCTATTTTACCAAAACAAAACGTTGAGGATAATAAGCACTGCAAGGGAGATGAGTGCATAGAACTCCGGCCGCTTGACGAAGGGGAGGTGCTGATCGTAATTTTCTTCACTTAACCCTTTCACCAAACCCACGAGTTCTTCCTTCGGGCGCTTCTTCGTGAAGAGACTGATAACAATTGTCACACCGGCGCAAATCAACCACGCCCACCATGCGCGCCAGAAATTTGCGGCCATGTCGCTTTGAACGCTCGACATGGTGATGATGCTCTCCGAGAACCAATGGAACTTGACTGCCATGTAGAGGAAGAATGAAGAGAACATGCCGCTCACCAATCCCCAGAACGCCCCGGTCGGTGTGATCCACCAGAAGAACATCCCGAGAAGCATCGTTGCAAAGAGGGGAGCGTTGACCCAGGAAAAGATCGCTTGCATGTAATCCATAATGCTCGGAAAACTTTTTGCCCAATAGGCGGTGACAAGAGAAAAACAAACGCCTACGATCGTGGAAACACGTCCCATCCATAGAAGGTGTGCATCCGAGGCATTCTTGTTGAGGACTGATCTGTAGATGTCGTACGTCCAGACGGTGTTGAAGGCGCTGACATTGCCGGCTTGCCCTGCCATGAACCCGGCGAGGAGCGCCGTCACTCCAAGTCCGACCAGGCCCGCGGGATAGTACCGTGCAATAAGGAGCGGCAGCGCAGAGTCATAGTTAGTATGGCCGCCGTCCTGCAAAAGTTTGAAACCGCTGTTCGGTTCGGTTGAGAGGGCGATGGCGATGAGTCCTGCAAGTATCACGAGGAAGGGAAGCGCCATCTTGAAGAAAGATGCGAGGATCGGGGTCATCCTTGCGGCACGAAGATCCTTTGCCGAAAAGGCCCGCTGAACGACGAGAAAGTCTGTCGTCCAGTAGCCGAAGGAAAGGACGAACCCAAGTCCCAGGACGATGCCTCCCCAATGGACAAACATTCCGTTCTTCATCGGGTCGGATGATGTCGACCAGAGCGTCGTGAAGGACACCTGCGAACTGAATTCGTTGATCCGCGCCATGATCGCCCCGAGGCTTCCGAACTCGATGACGCCGAGGATTGAGACAAGGAATAACCCGAACCAGATCAGGAAAAACTGGACAATCTCGGTGAAGATCGCGGACATCAATCCGCTCATCGAGACATAGACCGCAACGGTGATCGCCGACGCCCACATGCTGAAATCCCAGTTCCAGCCGAGGAACGTATGGAGGACGAGCGCCATCGCGTAGAGGTTGATTCCTGAGACAAGGAGGGTCATGATGGCAAAGGCGATTCCGTTGAGCACGCGGGTCTTTTCATCAAACCGAACTTTGAGGTAACCCGGAACGGAATTGATCTTGCTGCTGTAATAGAACGGCATCATGTAGATGCCGAGGAAGAGCATGGCAGGGATGGCGCCGATCCAATAAAAATGCGCGACATACATTCCGTACTTGAATGTATTGCCCGTCATCCCGAGCAATTCCAAAGCCCCAAGGTTCGCCGAGAGAAAAGCAAGGCCGGCCACCCATGAAGAGTTTTTTCTTCCAGCCAGAAAGAAATCTTCCTGGTTGAGCGTGTACCGGCGAAGATATAAACCGATTCCCAGCACAAACCCGAAATAGATGACGATGATAACCCAATCGATGAACGAGAGTCCTATTGCTTGCATGATAATCCCTTCTTGGATGGAGTTCCCGGTTTCTGACTGCGATCTTCATTCCGCTAACCCGATGGTCTCGTCGGCCGTCCCTCATGGCATGTGGATGGAAGAGAAACCAACCATCCCGGCGCAAAGAGGCTTGCGTGAGGATCGAACTGTGCCAAAGGATAACTGATTTTTGCCTCTATTTCAAGGAGATGCTTTCCGTAACCTTGTGAAGATTTGCTTTCGACCCGATCCTAGGCCGAAGGAATTAGATCAGGTAACCTGAATCCCTTACCAAGATTCCTCCGGTTTGGCCTTCCGCAACCTTGTGAAGGTTTGCTTTTGACCTGATCCCAGGCCGAAGGAATTGTGCCAGGTAATCTGAAACCCTTCACAAGGTTATCCGTTCATCCTATCGGCTGCCTCCGTACGAGATTTCAATCCGGCTCAGTTGAATATTCTCGGCCAGCGAGATCTTGATGAAACGGTCATCTGAAGGAATTTCCCGCACAATATACCGAACTGAGGCATAGTATCCATAGACGTTCTTGAATGGCTCATACACTTCCCGTATCACCGGAAGCGGCGAGCACTCCTCTGCTGTCATCCCTGCCGAGAAGACGATGTTTGTGTCCCTTCCGGCGGTGGCAAAGAAGGCATCCAATTGGAGCGAATCAACACGCTCCGGCAGTCTGTAAATGATATAGTCTCCGTTGCCGCCGGTTAACCGGCTCCAGTCGTCCTTTGTCCTGTCTGCCCTGCCTCCCAAAATTACCTTTACTCCCGGCGACTTCATAGTGATGAGAGAATCGGTTAAGTACTCGTCGATCAACATCTTGTTACGCGTGCTGACAGGGTTAGATATTTCTGACGGTACGGAGATTCCGGAAGAATTTCTTGCCGACACTCTATAATAGTAGCTCTTCCCAGGATCAACCGTTTTGTCGGAATAAAGCGGACGATATGCCATGCTGGCATCGCTTGCACTCGAATCGAGCAGATCCCAATCCCACCAGAACAATCGCCACTTCGGCCTTCGCTCTATTATGTATGATGTCGCACCGGTCGAACCTTGCCATGAAATTTTGTAGGGGGATGCTATAGGCAGCAGAGTCGGCGGCGCCGGTACCGGCAACGTGGCAGGAGTCGATCCGTTGATCTGAAAAGCTTTCTCTCGCAAGAGGCGTATCACAGTTTTCTCATCCCATCGGGGTCCGGCAGCGAAGCCGGGCCAGCGGTACGAGGGACCATGAGAATAAAAACCTCCGTCGCGGTTGTGCTGGCGCATCGACCAGATCATGATACCCGAGATTCCGCTGGAGATGACGGTGTCGAGGACGCACCGCACGCTGTCGGTCGGCATATAGCCAAACTCGCCGATGAAGTAAGGCTTCTTCCCTTTCGCTTTCTCGCGGGCGGCGAGCATGAGAGGAATCATTTTGTACGCGGGCAGGTAATGATGCGTGGAGACAACGTCGATGTTGGGGTCGGCCAACGCTTCGTCGTGAATCGCCTGACTGTGACTCCCTTCGAGAACGAGATGATTTCTGTCCAGGCTCTTGATGTACGCCGCGATCGTGCGCGTCCACTCGTATGTGCTCGGTTCAAGTTCGTTTCCTGTTTCCCAGCCGAGGATTGCTTTGTCGTCTTTGAAAGGGACTCCGGTATATGTATTAACCCGGTTCACGATGTGCTCGACCGTTTTCTTGAAATCGCCGATCAACAGAGAATCTGTCCAGAACTCTTCGGGCTTCTTTCCCCGGAAGTCCGCGTATTCTTTCGGGCCGCCCCACCACCACCAATTGTCCACGAGCGGGAGAATAATCCTGATCCCGAGTTCGTTCGCTATCTGTAATACTTTGTCGTATCCTCGAAAGGCCTCCTCGTTGAATTTTCCGGGAGCTTCAACGTGGCGGATGATGTCGGCCGGCTCATCCTGCTTCCGAACGGAGATAACATAGATGCGGGTAACTTTCCCCCCCGCCTGAAGGATTGCCTCGAGGGCATCTCTGATCTCGAATTCGTTCGCGACGCGCCATGGATTCCGTGAGGTGAATGCCTGGTTGTCCTCGATGTAGTGAAGGTCCGGTATATTGTAGGAAACGAACTGGAGTTCTCTCTCTCCCTCCATCAGCTTGTCACCTTTCGTAGTGACGAACTCCTTAAATTGAGCGGAGGCTGACGCATGAATCAGCAGAAAGATGAGAAGCAACGCAGAATGTAAAGAGCGTTTCATAGATGATTTCTTCTGGAAGGCGAATGAACGCAATAAAATGTAATGTTCTAAATTGAATCGAAACCGCTTCATCTGTCATTCTGCGTTCTCGACGAGTCGAGTCGTCGACCGCCGCTTTTCAGGCGGACGAATACCGAAGGCATCGAGACTTTGTAGTAACCAATACCCGTGGTATTGTCATTCCCACCCCGCTTAGGCGGGGTAAACTCCAGTGGGAATCCAGCTTATGCTCGCAGGCTATGGATCCCCGCCGGAGTTTGTCCCCTGCTTTATGCGGGACGGGGATGACACCTTAACGGACTTTTCACACAGTCTCCATCCCTTGGGGAGAATCTGAACTGCGCGAAGGAATAAAAAAGACTGAGATCGAAAGCCGCCGTTCAACCCAGATCCTTCTCCCCGTCTGAGAAACGACCGTGCTCAGGATGGGCATGCTGAGATTAAGATATCACCCCTACGAGAGCTATTGAGTTCGTATTTCGACACGGCTGATTTGGACGCCGGGCTCAAGCGAAATCTTCACATACTTATCGCCGTCCGTAAAACTTTTACCTTGTAAAGCGACTGCAGTGAAATAGTCGTAATCGTTTTGGCCGAACGAATAAATCTTTTTGCTGGCGGCAAGCGGAGCGAAGGTCTCAAGGTCTTTCGATGTTGTGATCGAGATATGCCGGCCCGTGTCGGCTACAAAATAATCAACGACGACATCGACTCCTCGTCCCGCCAGCTTGTAGATAATGTAACTTGCAGAATCTCCCGCCAATCTGCTTCGGTCTTCCTTTGCTCTCCGGATGTCCTCTGTCGTGAGCAATCTCAACTTTCCGTCTTTCTGAAAGACCCTGTCAAAGTTTTCCATCTCGTCGACCATCACCGTGGAACGGACTTCGACGGGTCCCACGACGTTGGAATATTCGGATTGCCCCGTTTCGTTCTTTGCTTTCACTCGATAGAGGTACTTCATGCCGGGCTGAGCTGACTCGTCGGAGAAAAGCGGTCGATATTGATACCTCGACTCGTCGACGTTGTTCCCGGCAACCGACCAGCTGCTGTCGTTGACAGCTTTCCGTTCGACCAGGTATGATTGCGCTCCGGTCGATCCTTGCCATGAGATCGCTGAAACATCGCTGATGTTGAGCAAATGCGGCGCAGCCGGCACCGGGAGCCGTTCCGTCGGCGTGCCGTCGATCTGATGCGCTTTCTCCCTCAGAAGCTGGAGGACCATTCGTTCATCATAAAAGAAGCCGCTCGGAAATCCGGGCCAACGGTACGCCTCTGCGTTATTATATTCATAGTGATGATAGAATCCCCCTTCACGGCACCGGAAGCGAAGGCTCCAGATCATTGCACCCGAAAGTCCCTGGTTGATAACGGTGTCGGTAATCATCTGAATATCCTCCGTTGGGACGATTCCATACTCACCGACGATGTACGGTTTCTTCCCCTTCGACAACTGCCGGTTCTTGACGATGAACTCGACGGCGCCTTTCGGGTCGTGGTAATGGTGTGTCGCTAAGATGTCGAGATTCGGGTCGTTGAGTGCTTCCTCGGTGATGTCCCGCCGAAGGGTTCCCTCAAGGACCAGATGATTCTTGTCGAGGCTTTTGATGCAGCGAGCAACTTCACTCGTCCAGGAAAACGGCGCGACAATCTCGTTCCCGGTCTCCCATGCGAGGACAGCTTTCTCTTCGCTGTAGGGAACGCCGGTATAGGTGTTGGTGCGCTTCAGCACGAATGCGATTGTTTTCTCGAAGTCGCCGATGAGCTGCGGGTCTGTCCAGAAGGCATCTCTCGGCTTGCCGCGAAACGCTGCGTATTCTTTTGGGCCGCCCCACCAGAGCCAATTGTCGACAAAGGGAACGATGAGCCGCACACCGACCTCGTCGGCAATCTGGAGAACTTTGTCGAAGGTCTTGAAGGCCTCTTCGTTGAACTTCCCCGGACCCTCAACGTAGTATGGTGCGGAGGTATCCGACTCTTTCTTCACGGAAAAAACATAGACCCGGGCGACTTTGCCCCCCATCTGTTTGATCGAGGTCAGCGCATCGCGGATTTCAAACTCATCGGGGAGACGAAACGGATTCGTTCCGTCAAACGGAAGATTGTCTTCGATGTAATGCAGGTTCGGCACATTGCACGAGATGAAGCGAAGTTCCCTGTCGCCGTCCATCAACTTGTCGCCTCTTGCAGTAACAAAATTTTTGAACTGGGCAACTGAACAGAATGAGCAAAGAACAAAAAGCGCAACCGCACAGAGGATTCTTCGCATTGCTTCTACCGGGTAATGTTGGAGGGAAGTTGTGAATCTCGTTATATAGGGGCAAAAGTGATGCCACAGATAGTGAATAAACCGGCTTAAATATGCGAAAAGTTAGAATGAAGCGCGGGTGCTTTCTTATTATTATGTAAAAGATTATCAAATTAATACCACTACCATACAATTTTGATTCGAATTGTCGATGAATGCTTTCTTCTCTCGACCGGAATTGCGGCACGTCAATTGCACTTACCGTGAACGGTTAAAGACGGAGAAAAAATGACGAACAAGGAATTAGCAGTTCAGTTTACCGATGCGTTAACGAACGGAATTGTGAGGCGATGGTATCCTCTCGTAATCGACAAAGAGTGCGGGGGCTACTTTACCAACGTCAACTACGATTGGACGCTTCCCCCTGAACAGGAAAAGATGATCGTCACCCAGGCCCGGCACGTCTGGACTCTCTCGAAGCTTGCGACGTTTCTCGAAGCCAAGGATAAATACGAACGGATGGCGATGCATGGGTACGATTTTTTGAAGAACCACATGTGGGATGCAGAGTTCGGCGGATTTTACCAGATACGGAACCGGATCGGCGGAATGTCCGACGCACGGATGTGGCGGGATGAGAAGCGTGCGTACGGCTGCGCCTTCGCGATCTACGGACTCGCAGCACTCGCTCACCAGACCGGCGATCAGGAAGTGCTGGAGTTTGCCAGAAAGGGATTCCGTTGGGTTGAAGAACACTCCTTCGATCCAAAGGCGGGGGGATACTTCGAGTTTCTCACGCGAGAGGGGAAAGCCTTCGACCGGAATTCTTCGTACAAAACGAAAGCATTGGATGCCAACGAACTCGGCTTCAAAGATCAGAATTCATCGATCCACTTGCTTGAGGCGTACACCGAACTCTACCATGTCTGGAAATCTCCAGAGCTGCGGAAACAGCTCGAGGGATTGCTCCACCTCATTCGGGATACGATGGTCGCCAAAGAAGGATACCTGCGATTGTTCTTCCACCCGGATTGGACGCCGGTCTCATTCCGGGATGCGACGGAAAAAGAGCGGAAGGACAACTTCGGACTCGATCACGTTTCATTCGGGCACGATTATGAAACCGCCTTTCTCATGCTCGAAGCTTCGCACGCACTAGGAATTGAGAACGACGTTAAGACACTCTCGGTTGCGAAGAACATGCTGGATCATGCTCTCCGCTACGGCTTTGACGAATCGGTGGGAGGATTTTACGACGGCGGTTATTATTTGAAGGGAAAGACGGAGTGCTCCATTGTTCAGAGCACGAAGAACTGGTGGGCGCAGGCGGAAGGATTAAATGCACTCCTTCTCTTCTCAAGAATTTTTCCGGGCGAGAAGAAGTATGAAGAATATTTCTTGAAACAATGGAATTATGTAAAATCGTACATCATCGACCCCGAGAATGGCGACTGGTTCGAAGGAGGAATCGATAAGGAGCCGCAGTTCAAAACCGGACCGAAGAGCCATATCTGGAAATGCACCTACCACACTGGACGTGCACTGATGAATTGCATTAATATTCTTGAAGAGGAGAAATCCGGTTCGAGAGACAAAGAAATTCTCCACTTGGTCGATTGGTGGGAGAAGATTGCGCGTTCCGATTCGGCGAGGGACTGAGTATGGAGTTGAGCGGTATTGAGAGCGATATCGTAATACCGTTGACTCAAAACCAGGTAGTGGGGTCATTTGTTTCTGGCAATGGGAATAAAAAGAGTCACCCTGAGC
>CAYYHS010000059.1:3007-10396 GCA_964471785.1 uncultured Chitinophagaceae bacterium | reverse complement strand
TGATACGATCTATGTCCGAGAACCCCGTTCGAAAGAACGGGGTTTTTCGTTTTTGTCTATGATGGGGTTGCTCCACCGTCCTCCCCCCCTCCGTTCTTGAAATTCGCTCCGAATAGTTCTACCTTGGGAAAAGCTTCCTCCAACCCCACAGAGGTTTCAATGGAAATACTCAGCGTAAGAATTGAAAAACCCGAGGCCACGAATTTTATCCTTGGCCAGTCCCACTTCATAAAAACGGTGGAAGATATTCACGAAGCAATCGTCCAGACGAATTCGCAAATGAAATTTGGAGTCGGTTTTTGTGAATCTTCCGGACCTGCGCTTGTGCGATGGTCGGGAAATGACGATGCCCTCATCGAGCTCGCAAAGAAGAATGCCGTCAAGCTTTCCTGCGGACATTGTTTCATTCTCTTCATGGAGCACGGATTTCCGGTTAATATTCTTAACGTCATCAAGAATATCCCCGAGGTATGTCATATTTTCTGTGCGACGGCGAATGCTGTCGAGGTGATCGTGGCGGATTCGGAGCAGGGCCGCGGAATTATGGGTGTCATCGACGGCGTGAGAACGAAAGGCGTCGAGACGGAACACGACATCAAGATCAGAAAAGATTTTCTGCGAAAAATCGGCTACAAGCTCTAGAGCATTCCACCATCTCACATCTTCGCATCGCGCCCGTATGTCCGGAGCTCTCCCACATCGCATGATCACGGCACCGCGCGGACCTCGACTCAGCTGCAAGGGGTGGCACCAGGAGGCCGCCCTCCGCATGCTCATGAACAACCTCGATCCAGCAGTCGCCGAGAGGCCGCAGGATTTGATTGTATACGGCGGCACGGGCAAAGCGGCCCGCAACTGGAAATGCTTCGATGCGATTGTCGACTCCCTCAAGAGCCTCGAGAATGACGAAACGCTTCTCATCCAATCGGGAAAACCTGTCGGCGTATTCCAAACATACGAAGCTGCTCCGCGTGTCCTGATCTCGAACGCCATGCTCGTCCCAAAATGGGCAACGTGGGATGAGTTCCGAAGGCTCGAAGCGCTCGGCCTGACGATGTACGGGCAGATGACTGCCGGCAGTTGGATCTACATCGGAACCCAGGGAATCTTGCAGGGAACGTATGAGACGTTTGCTGCCTGCGCGACAAAATACTTCGGCGGCAGTCTTGCCGGAAAATTCATTCTCACCGCCGGACTTGGCGGAATGGGAGGCGCCCAACCTCTCGCAGCTACGATGAACGGCGCTGCGTGTCTCGTCGTTGAAGTAGACCCAGCCAGGATCGAGAAGCGACTTCGGACAAAATATCTTGACGTGATGACCGAAGACTTCGACGAGGCGCTCGCCATCATCATCGATGCAAAATCGAAGAAGGAACCAATCTCTGTCGGGCTTCTTGGAAATGCCGCGGACGTCATCCCCAGACTTGCCGCCGGCAAATTGCTCCCCGATATCGTCACCGATCAGACATCGGCGCACGACACTCTCAACGGTTATGTTCCTGCCGGCATGCCGTTCAAAAAGGCGCTCGAGCTCCGCAGGAAGAATTCGAAGAAATATATCGAGCGTGCGCAGGCGTCGATTGCGCAGCATGTGAGAGGGTTGTTGAAGCTCCGGAAGAAAGGGGCGGTCGTCTTCGACTACGGCAATAACATCCGGGGGGAAGCACTGGCCAATGGCGTGAAGAATGCTTTCGACATTCCGGGCTTCGTTCCCGAATTCATCCGGCCCCTCTTCTGCGACGGTAAAGGACCGTTTCGATGGGCGGCATTGTCGGGTGACCCGAACGATATTTTTCGAACTGACCGCGCGGTGATCGAGGCTTTCCCTGAAAACAAACCGCTTCGCACCTGGATCGAGAAGGCACAAAAACAGGTTGCGTTCCAGGGCTTGCCCGCACGCATCTGCTGGCTTGGCTACGGAGAACGGGCAACGATGGGAAGAATTTTCAACGGGCTTGTGGCTCGAGGCGAAGTGAGCGCCCCGATTGTCATCGGACGTGATCATCTCGATTGCGGGTCGGTCGCTTCGCCGAACCGCGAAACTGAAAAAATGAAAGACGGAAGCGATGCGATCGCAGACTGGCCCATCCTCAACGCATTGCTCAACGCGGTTGGCGGAGCAAGCTGGGTAAGTGTCCATCATGGCGGCGGAGTCGGAATAGGAAACTCCATTCATGCCGGCATGGTGGTTGTCGCAGACGGATCGGAAGATGCGGCGCGGCGTCTTCAACGAGTGTTGATGTACGATCCCGGGATGGGCATCATCCGCCACGCCGACGCGGGATACCAGCGCGCAATCGACAACGCAAAGAATTGGAACGTCACGATCCCCATGAACAAGCCTTCCGGGCACACATGATAATCGGTCTCTGTGAGTCGTGTCGATTCCATACTAGGGTCACAAACAACAGGGGCCAGGAATTTCATTTGTGCGAGCTTAACCGGACCAACTCATCGTACCCGAAGTATCCGCGTCTTCCGGTGCTTAACTGCTCAGGATATTCGCCGGCAAAAGAGGCAAAAGAAAAAAACAAAAGCGCTTAGCGGAACGATGTCAGACCAACTCCGGCTTACGCGTGTCGAGTCTTTGTGAACAATAATTTTGAATGAATCTCTTCATCAAGAATATCGGCCAGCTTGTGACGGTTTCGGCAAACGGCAAATCCTTTAAGGCGGGGAAGGATATGCGCGAGCTGAACGTGATCGACAATGCTGCGATCGAAATCGAAGGCGGAATCATTCGACGCATCGGATCGAGCGATTCTTTAGAAGCGCGGTCTGAAATTGATGTTCTCGATGCCGCTCACCGGGTCGCCTTACCCGGGTTTGTCGATTCGCACACCCATACGGTTTTTGCGGGAAGCCGCGACAACGAGTTCGCATTGAGAGCGGAAGGGAAATCGTATCAGGAAATCGCAAAAGCCGGCGGCGGAATACTTTCTACGATGAACGAAACGCGGGCCGCGACGAAAAAGGAACTGCTTCGTTCGGCTGAACGCCGCCTTAATGAGATGATGAGGTATGGAACGACAACGGTCGAAATAAAAACCGGATACGGACTGAGCGTCGATGGCGAGATGAAAATGCTTGACGTCCTGCATGATCTCCGCCGGGACCACTACATGACTGTCGTTCCGACATTTCTTGGCGCACATGCATTCCCCCCTGAATTCAAAGAAGATAGGAATGGCTATGTAGAATTGATCCTCAATAGAATGTTGCCGTACGTCGGAGAAAAGCAGCTAGCGGTTTTCTGCGACGTCTTTTGCGACGAGGGCTTTTTCGATCTTCATCAAGCAGAGCAAATCCTTCTCGAGGCCAAGCGCTATGGCCTCATCCCAAAACTCCATTCCGATCAACTCTCGGCGATGGGCGGAACAGAACTCGGAGTCCAGCTCAACGCGGTATCTCTCGACCATCTAGAGCATGTCACGGAAAACGGGATCGACGCACTTAAAAAATCTTCGGCGATTGCTACCGTCCTTCCCGGGCCATCCTTTTTCCTTGGCGCGAAGTATGCGCCCGCCCGCTCCATCATCGATGCAGGTATTCCTCTCGCGATAGCGACAGATTTCAACCCTGGGTCGTCGATGTCTTCTTCAATGCCTCTTATGATGACCATTGCATGCACGCAAATGCATGTGACCCCAGAGGAAGCCATCTCAGCGTCGACGCTCAACGGCGCAGCAGCTCTCGGCCTCTCCCATGAGATCGGAAGCATAGAGATCGGAAAAGAGGCGGACATCGTACTCTATGACGTTCCGAATTACCGTCACATCCCGTATCATTACGGGTCTAATCATGTCTGGAAAATAGTAAAGAACGGAACCGTCCTTGAATTCTAAACGCAGAAAGAGTGTTCAGCCTCTTGTCGCGGGAATCGATCTTGCCGGTAGCCCGAAGAGAAACACCGGAGTTTGTCTTTTGAAAGGAAAACGGATACTTCGGTGGGATACTCTTTTCTCCGACGAAGAGATTCTGAATTTTATTGATGTATCGAAGCCCCAACTTATCGCCATCGACGCTCCGTTGAATTTACCTCCCGGCAGAAAAACACTCGACGACCGGAACGGCGAGCATTTCAGACCTTGCGACCGAGAATTGCTCAGACGCGGCATTCGATTCTTTCCGATCACACTCGGGCCGATGCGCATGCTCACGGAGCGGGGAATTTTTCTGAGTCGCGCCTTTGCCCGAAAGGGATACTCGGTTATTGAAATGTATCCCGGCGCAGCACAGGATGTGTGGGAAACCGGCCGCAAGCAGGATGGGCTTCCCAAACTAAGGAGAGGGTTGGAGAGGCTCGGAGTCAAAGGGCTTGACAAAAACATGAATGGCGACGAACTCGACGCTGTTACTGGCGCGCTGGTAGCGTATTGGTACATGAAAGGAAAGGCAGAGGTGCTTGGGAATTTCAAGGAGGGAGCGATCGTGATTCCCCTTCCAGATATTAAACGGACAACGAAATCCAGGATACGGCGATGAATAAGATTGTTGAGTGCGTACCGAATTTCAGCGAGGGCCGCAATGCGGGGACGATCAAGGCAATTGCAGAAAGCATTAACGGTGTGGACGGTGTAAAGCTGCTCAATGTTGAGCCCGACAAGGATTATAATAGAGTCGTTGTAACATTCGTTGGAGACCCCGACGGAGTGACTGAAGCCGCATTCAGGTCTACGGAGGCGGCGGCAAGGCTCATCAACATGGAGCGTCACAAGGGGGAACACCCCAGGCTCGGCGCAACGGATGTTGTCCCCTTCATTCCTGTATCCGGCGTTACGATGGATGAGTGTGTTCGTCTGGCGAACATTTATGGCAGCCGTGTCGCCTCCGAGCTCCACATTCCAATTTATCTTTATGAAGCGGCGGCGAAATCACCGGAGAGAAAAAATCTCTCGGACATTCGCCGGGGAGAATACGAGGGGCTCGCCGAGAAGCTCGCCGACCCGAAATGGAAGCCGGATTACGGAAGCAGTGAATTCAACAGAAAGTCCGGAGCGACGGTGACCGGAGCCCGCAAGTTCCTCATAGCCTACAACGTTAACCTGAACACCTCCGACGTCTCCGTCGCACAAGAAATTGCATTGCGAATCCGGGAGAGCGGGCGCGCAAAAAAAGATGCTTCGGGATCTATCATGAAGGATGAACGTGGCGAAACGATAAAGATACCCGGTACGCTGAAATCCGTAAAAGCAATGGGCGTCCTGGTTGAGCGGCTCAACATTGCCCAGGTCTCGATCAATCTTGTCGACTATGAAACAACCCCTCCACACATCGCGTTTGAGGAAGTGAAGAAGCAGGCTCGTTCGCTCGGAGCCGAAGCCACCGGAAGCGAAATTGTCGGGTTAACACCCCTCAATGCATTGCTCATGGCAGGAAGATATTATGATAACACCCAGACTTCGGAAAATCGGTTACTCCCTCTCGCTGTGGAGCGGTTGGGGTTAAGCCAGTTGGATCTATTCGATCCGACAAAGAAAGTTATCGAATACCAACTCTGAACAACAGCTTCCACAACACTTCATCGAGCGATATGTTGGATTGCTTCTTGCAGCTGTCCCCGCTTGACGAACCAATTCGGTGTGATTATGCTGACAGAAAAAAGCGTTAATGAATTTCTCGGCGAGCTTGCATCGGCTTCTCCTGCACCAGGTGGAGGGAGTACTGCTGCACTCGCAGGCGCACTCGGCGCATCGCTCACATCGATGGTGTGCAGACTTACAATCGGAAGAAAGAAATATCTGGATGTGCAGACCACAATGGAGGGCGTATTAAGAGAGTCTGATCGATTGAGAAAAGAACTCGCCGAGCTCGTCGACGAAGACTCGCGGGCATTCAATAATGTGATGGCGGCGATGAGTCTTCCTAAGGGGACCGAGGAAGAAAAGATAAAAAGGTCGGAAGATGTTCAAAGGGAAATGGTGAAGGCCACCATACTGCCTCTCCGGGTTATGGAACTGTGTGAAGAGGCATTGGGATTCGCAAGAACGGTTGCCGAATATGGAAATGTGAACTCTGTTTCCGATGCCGGTGTCGGAGCGTTGATGCTGCATGCTGCATGCCGCGGCGCTCAGCTCAACGTTCAGATCAACCTTAAATCACTCAGCGACAAAGCCTTCGTGAATGAAACCGCAGGACGCGCCGAAGCAATCTCTCGCCGCGTGGAGCTACTATGCGGGGAAGTCCTGAAACGTGTCAACAGAACAATCTCCCCCGAGGTCTCTTAAAAAGGAACTGTCATGGATACAGCCTGGAAACTTCTCAGCGATGCACCAGATTCAGTCTTCTTCTCCCGCAACGATGAATCTGATCCGAGGATGGGGGACATTGTCAAACGTCAAAAGGAAAACTTCTCGCATGATGTCAGGATCGGGATCATCGGCTTCCCGGAGGACGAAGGCGTGCGCCGTAATCGAGGACGCGTTGGAGCAAAAGAAGGCCCGAATGAAATTCGCAAAGCTTTTTACAAATGTACCCCGTTCGCCCTCTCCAGAAGCAAGCAGGCCTCCGATCTTTCCATTTTTGATTTTGGCAATATCAAGACGGGCGCAAACCTCGAGGAGACACACCAGCGGCTGCAGACAGTCCTTGAGATGTTGGCGACAAAAAACATTTTGCCGATCGTCCTTGGCGGAGGGCATGATGCGACGTTCCCTTCATTTCTTGCCTTTGCCAAGAAAGCGGCGAGCGCCGGAGCCATCAATATCGACGCGCACCTCAGTTTCCGCAAATCGGACCCGCATCGCAACAGCGGGACTGCCTTCCGTCAGATTCTCGACTGGACGCACAGCCCCCTGGCGGCGATGAATTTTGTCCAGATCGGCGCACAATCTTTTGCCAACGCTAAAGAACATTTCGAAGAGCTCACCGATCGCGGTGCAACGGTCTTCACACTGGATGAAGTGCGCAAAGAGCGGATCGAGAAGGTTCTGGATCTTGCGTACGAGATCGCATCAAATTCCACGGAACGACTCTACGTCAGTTTCGATCTGGATGCAGTTCAGGGGAGCGAGGCACCCGGCGTGAGCGCATCCTACCCGAGCGGGTTGAGGGCGGACGACCTTCTGAAGGCCGCCCACTTCGCCGGACTCCGCCAAAAGACAAAAGCGATCGACATCGTTGAAGTGAATCCAAAATATGATTTCGACGGAAGAACCAGCAAGCTCGCTGCTTTTGTCATGATGTATTTTCTTGCGGGAGTTGCGAACAGATAGAGTTTTCATCCCGCAGACCTTGTCAAGGTTATAAACCTTGACAAGGTCTGCGGCTTCCCCATCCGTCCACCTTGCACTTCCCTCTTCAAAATGGTATCTTAGTGAAGAAAGACGCCCACGACATGTTCGGGGCTTTTTTCTTTAAGTAAGAAGGAGCAAGTGAAAAGTAAGAAGT
>CAYYHS010000059.1:0-2907 GCA_964471785.1 uncultured Chitinophagaceae bacterium | reverse complement strand
AATTCATCCTTCATACTTCAAGCACGAATTTGACTTAACCGTTGTACGCTACCATCCAATGGATCAGCTTCGAAACTTCTGTATCATCGCCCACATCGACCACGGCAAATCTACGCTTGCAGACAGGCTCCTGGAACTCACAGGTACGATCACTCAACGCGATCTGGTTGTCAACCAGGTGCTTGACGATATGGATCTCGAGCAGGAACGGGGCATCACGATCAAACTTCACGCCATACAAATGCGGCATACCGCTCGGGACGGCCAACACTATGTGTTGAACCTTATCGATACTCCCGGGCATGTCGATTTCACGTACGAAGTTTCCCGGTCGCTCGCTGCGTGCGAAGGAGCGATTCTCGTCGTCGATGCATCCCAGGGTGTTGAAGCACAAACGATCAGCAACCTCTATCTCGCCATCGACGCCGGACTCGAAATTATTCCGGTCATCAATAAGGTCGATCTCCCCTCCGCCAAAACGATGATCGAGACCGTCAAGCATGAGATTGTCAATCTCATCGGCTGCAAGGAAGAGGACATCCTTCTCGCGAGCGCAAAAACAAAGCTCGGGATCGAGGAGATCATTGATGCGGTAGTCCAGCGCATCCCGCCTCCTAAAGGAGATTCCACGAAGCCTCTTCAGGCGCTGATTTTCGATTCGCTCTTCGATTCGTACCGGGGTTCCGTCGCATACATCAGGGTGGTAGAGGGAACCTTGAAGGAAAAAGATAAAATCAAGTTCTTCTACAACGGAAAGACGGCCGAAGCCGAAGAAGTCGGAATTCTGGAGATGAAGCGAAAGCGGACCGGAATCTTGTATGCGGGTGACGTCGGATATCTTATCGCGGGGCTCAAGGACGTCCACGACACAAAGGTCGGCGATACAGTCACCACCGTGGTGAACGGAGCTCCCGAACCTCTTCCGGGTTACAAGGAGGTGAAGCCGATGGTGTTCAGCGGCCTCTACCCGACGAACAGCGACGATTTTGCAGAACTCCGCGACTCGCTGGACAAGCTGAGAATGAACGACGCGTCGCTCGTTTTCGAACCGGAATCTTCGACGGCTCTCGGTTTCGGTTTTCGTGCGGGGTTTCTTGGACTGCTGCATATGGAAATCATCCAGGAAAGGCTCGAACGCGAGTATAATCAAAACCTCATCACGACGGTGCCGAACGTCGAGTACCGCATCACAAAGACGAACAAAGAAATCGTCCGGGTGAACAATCCCGCCGAGATGCCCTCCGTAGGGAGCATCGAAAAAGTGGAAGAGCCCTACATCAAGGCGCAGATCATCACTCCTACTGAATACATCGGCAACATTATGAAGCTCTGCATGGACCGCCGGGGAATTTATAAGAACACAAACTACCTCGACCCGACGCGAGCAGATATTACGTACGAGTTCCCTCTTTCGGAAATTATTTTCGATTTCTACGACAAGTTGAAATCGCTGACGCGCGGCTATGCCTCGCTCGACTATGATTATCTCGACTACCGGGAATCGGATTTGGTGAAACTTGACATCCTTCTGAACACCGAACCGGTCGACGCATTGTCGACCATCGTCCACCGGGACAAAGCGTACGACATGGGAAAGAAATTGTGCAGTAAACTGAAGGAGCTCATCCCGCGTCAAATGTTTGAAGTTGTCATCCAGGCAGCGATCGGCAGCAAAGTGATCGCGAGAACGACTGTCTCGGCGATGCGCAAAAATGTTCTTGCGAAATGTTACGGGGGCGACATCACACGAAAAAGAAAACTGTTGGAGAAACAAAAAGAAGGCAAGAAGCGTATGAAACAGGTGGGCAGAGTTGAACTGCCCCAGGAGGCGTTTTTAGCGGTACTGTCGATGACTGATTAGCAGGAAAGTGGATACAGGGGTCAGAATACAGGAAACCGGAAAGAACTCTCGATTCATTTTCCCTACACTCCGTCATTTGTTTCCTGTCTCCTGTATTCTGTATTCTTTGCTTACCCCTTAACCTTAACCCTAGAGAGACCCATGGCTCAACAAGAAAACAAGAAACCCCAAGCCTCCGTCCCATTTGCCCAAAAGGCGAAAGATTTTTTCCGTGAGGCGGCAATCGTCATCATCGGATTTCTTCTCCTCAATAATTTTGTTATCGCGTCGTTCATGGTCCCGACGGGATCGATGGAGAACGAAGTGATGACCGGCGACTTCCTGATGGTGAATAAGTTCATTTACGGAGGATGTTCGCCCCGCAATATTCCCTTCACCGACGTACGGCTCCCCTGGTTCCGGTTGCCGGCGTTCAAGTCGGTGGAGCGTGGCGATGTCATCGTGTTCGAATTTCCCGGCTATCGCGAAGAAGTTCATCCCGACGCGTTCACGTATTATCTGAAACGCTGCATGGCAATTTCGGGAGACACGCTGCAAGTCATCAACCGGGTTGTCTACGTGAACGGGCAACGTGCCCCGATGCCGCGCAATATGAAATTCAATTATCCGCGCATTCTCCCCGCCGGTTATGCCGACGAGAGAATTTTTCCGCCGGGCGCCCCGTTCAATGAAGACAATTACGGACCCATCGTCATTCCATACAAAGGAATGAAGTTGAAGCTGACCGCAGAGAACCTGAAGATGTGGGAGACGTTTATCCAGCGTGACGGCCACAACGCTTCTGTGGGATCCAACGGCGGAATTCTTGTCGACGGCTCGCCAAGCGACACCTATGTCGTCGCAAGAGATTATCTTTTCGGGATGGGAGACAACCGCGACAACAGCCTTGACAGCAGGTTCTGGGGGTTTGTTCCAAGGGATAATATCGTCGGCACGCCGATGATCGTTTACTGGTCCTGGAATACCGATGTTTCGATTTTCAATATTTTCGAGAAGCTGATGTCGGTTCGGCTGAATCGTCTTGGAACGCTGATTCGCTAAATTCC
>CAYYHS010000058.1:0-10435 GCA_964471785.1 uncultured Chitinophagaceae bacterium | reverse complement strand
TCGCTCAGGGTGACTATTTCCTTTTTGTGAGGTAAAGGCAAAATGCACCACTACCTTACGATCCACTTTGTTGAAACTGACTTATTAAATGACTATTTTTGGTTTGAAAATTTGCGAATCGGTTTCCCCATGTTTAGTCCCGACGAAAAAAGAGAATTGGTCGAAATTGCCTGGAATTCGGTCCGGGTAGCGGTTGCAGGGAAGGATCTGGGTCCGTCCGGGGGGAAGCAGAAGATCTACGCTGATGAGAGTTCGTTGTCCGACCCCAACGGAGTGTTCGTTACGCTCTACAAGAAGCACGAACTTCGTGGATGTCTAGGGCTGATCGTTTCGGACGAACCCCTGTCGACAACCGTTGCGCAAATGGCGGGGCGCTCCGCTACGGAAGACCCGCGCTTTCCGCCGGTCACCGACGATGAACTTGCCGACATCAGAATTGAAATCTCTGTGCTGTCTCCTCTCAGAGAAATCTCGTCGATCGAGGAGATCAAGGTTGGCACCCATGGGATTTTTCTCACAGCGGGGATGCATCGCGGGCTTCTCCTTCCGCAGGTTGCCGTTTCAAATCACTGGGACCGATTCCGATTTCTCCAGGAGACGTGCACGAAGGCCGGGTTGCCGAGAGACCAATGGAAGCATTCGGAAACCCGAATTTACATTTTCTCCGCGGATATCATCGAGGAGGAATAATTATGACCGAAGAATCATACGCGCGTCCAGCGGTCGTAGCAGGTATGTTCTATCCGGAGCATGAGCGGGACCTCAGGGCAACGGTAGATTCTCTTCTTGCCGGTGTTCGACAGCGAGGAGAAAAGGGACGGCTCGTCGCCATTATTGTTCCTCATGCTGGATACATGTATTCCGGCAGCACCGCCGCTCAGGCGTATAGTTTGTTGATGGGGCGTAAGAAGATGACTGTCGTGATTGTCGGTCCGAGCCATCGCGAATATTTCGACGGAGTCTCGGTATTTTCCGGCTCGAGTTTCACGACCCCGCTGGGGGCAGTGGAGGTGGACTGTGAGTTGAGAACTGCCCTCCTGGCCAAAATCCCTATTCTCCGGTGTTCTCTCGAGGGGCATCGGTCCGAGCATTCGATAGAGGTGCAGATTCCATTTTTGCAGCGATCCATCAGCAATCTGAAGATCGTGCCGATTGTCATCGGTAACCAAAAGAAGGAGTATTGTGAGGAACTCGGATCAGGACTTGCGGAAGTGGCGCGTGATGAAGACGTTTTGCTCGTCGCCAGTTCCGACCTTTCTCACTATTACACTTCAGACATGGCACAAAAACTCGACGCCATTGCCATCGCTTCCATTCAGGAATTAGATTACCGGAAGCTTATGAAAGATATCGATGCAGAAAAAACGGAAGCGTGCGGAGGCGGCCCGATAGTCTCTGTCATGGCCGCGGCGACGAAGCTGGGAGCAGACGTCTGTACAATACTTCATGCCTGCAATTCAGGCGAAGTGTCGGGAGATACAGAGCGCGTGGTTGGGTATGTTTCCGCAGCCATGTGGAAAACCCATTGAGCCAAAAGAAGAACCTGCCGATTACCATCATCGGGGCCGGCGCTGTCGGTAGCGCCCTTGCCCTCGCTCTTCATAATCGGAATTTCATCGTTCGCCTTGTCGTGAGCAAGCGGGGGGCATCTGCCCGCCGCCTTGGACAAAAGCTTGATGCACCGTACGGCACCCTGCGAGCACTGCACGGTATTGAACCGGGAGGAATTCTTTTTCTCACCGTGCCCGACGATGAAATCAGCGGTGTAGCGCGTTTGGTTTCGCAAAGGGGAGCGGACTTTACCGGCACGATTGTTTATCATTGTTCGGGGGCGCTAGCGTCCGATGTGCTCTCACCGTTACGCCTGAAGGGAGCCGCGGTAGGATCCTTTCACCCGCTTCAAACTTTCCCGGGAACGAATGCCGACCCGGAGGCGCTCAGCAATATATGGATTGGCATAGAAGGAGACCGGAAAGCGACAGCGCTCGGCAAACATCTTGCCCGCGAACTCGGATCTCGAGCTCTTGTCCTCTCTCCGCAGCAGAAAATCCTGTATCATATTGCAGCCGTTTTCAGCTCCAATTTTTTCACAACGATCCTCTCCGTCGTTGAGGAACTAGGGGGCAGGCTCGGGCTCCCGCGAAACACTGTGATGTCGATGTACGAGCCCATCATCCTCCGGAGTTACATGAATGCAAAGTTGAACTCCGCAGCGAATGCCCTTACCGGGCCCATCGCGCGCGGAGACTTTCGTACGGTACGAAGACACCGTTCGGCGCTGAAAGCCGGTGGAATGGAACGCATCGCGGATCTCTACGGAGCGTTGGCAAAAGAAACTAAAGTTCTCGCATCAAAAAAGGATCTCTAATGCTCGTCGACTATCATACCCACAACGTGCGATGTAAACACGCTGATGGAGGACTTGAAGAGTACATCAAGCATGCGATAAAAATGGAGTTGAAGGAGATAGGTTGTTCCGACCATTCTCCGATGCCGAACGATTTCGATCTACAGCACCGAATGACGATCGAGCAGTTCCAGACTTCCTACAAACCCGAAGTTCTGGCGCTCCGCGAAAAATATAAAGACCGGATTACCGTGAAGTTTGCAGTGGAAGGAGATTTTTTCCCGGGGACTGAAACATGGGTGAAGGAGTTTAACGCTCAACATGATTTTGACTATGTCATCGGTTCCGTTCACTACCTCGGCGAGTGGGGCTTCGACAACCCTGTGTTCGTTCACAAATACGAAGAGCGAAACATCGACGAAGTGTACACTCTCTATTACGACCATATCAAACGCTCCGCCGCCGCAAAACTGTTCGACATTATCGGCCATTGCGATCTCGTTAAGAAATTCGGACACCGGCCGACGAAGAACATGGAAGAAATTCTGCGGGAAACATTCAAGGTAGTAAAATCTGCCGATATCGCCGTCGAAATCAATACCTCGGGACTGAGAAAACCTGTGAAGGAAGTCTATCCGGGCGCACAAATTCTCGCGATCTTGAGCGAGTACAAGATCCCGCTCACCCTCGGATCAGATGCCCACACACCAACCGACGTCGGCAAAGATTTTGATGTGGCAAGACAGCTGGTTGAAAAATACGGCGGCGGCAAAATTTCTCTTTTCACAAAACGCCAACGAACCGAAGCACGAGTCTCATAGAAGCTGCAATTCGTCGCAATGATCTGAGATTGCTTAATTTGAACCTTAACCTTACTCTTAACCTTACTCTCCTTTTATGAAAGCACTCATCGCCTCCGGAGGTCGGGGCACCAGGTTACGGCCCATCACTCACACACAGAACAAGCACCTCATCCCGATCGCCAATAAGCCGATTCTCTACTATGCCATCGAAGCGGCAGTGGAGGCCGGGATAAAGGAAATCGGAATTGTGCATAACGCCGAAAGCATGGAAGTTCCTGACTACGTCGGAGACGGGCGGAAATGGGGCGTGTCAATCACGTACATTCCTCAGGAAAAGCCGGGAGGGCTCGCTCAGGTCGTGATGCTTGCGGAACGTTTCGTGAACAAGGATGATTTTGTTTTTTACCTCGGCGACAACATGGTGGTCGGGGGAATCAAGCGCTACATCGAGGAATTTCAGAAGTCCAAGTGCAATTGCTGGCTGACGCTTTCGAGAGTTAAAGACCCCGAGAGGTTTGGCGTCCCAGAAATCAAAAATAAGCGGATCGTAAGCGTCCAGGAGAAACCGAAAAAACCGAAAAGCCAATTCGCCGTCGCAGGAATCTACATCTATGACAGCCATATTTTCGAAGCGTGCAAGGCGATCAAGCCGAGCAAACGAGGTGAATTGGAAATCTCGGATGCTCACCAGTATTTGATCGACAATGGATTCTCCATAGGCTACAGCGAGATCACCGGATGGTGGAAAGATACGGGGAAGCCGCTCGATCTCCTCGAAGCGAACAGACTGATTCTCGACAACATTGAGACCTCGATTCGCGGGTCGGTGGATGCAACCTCGTCGATCGTCGGCAAGGTGATCATCGAAGAAGGTGCTAACATTGTGGACAGCGTAATCCGGGGACCGGTTATCGTCGGGAAGAATTGTGTGATTGAAGAAAGCTACATCGGTCCATTCACCGCGATCGGCAATCAGACCATCATCAAAAAGAGCGAGGTGGAATACTCGATCATTCTGCGCGAGTGCAAAATCAACAATGTCGGCATTCGCATCGAAGGGAGCATTCTTGGCAACGACGTAGAAATTGTCGAAGCTGCGGGAAGACCGCGGGTTCATCGATTCATGATCGGAGATCAGAGCAGGGTAGAAGTGGCATAGGTTAAAAAAGCAGATGCGCAAATCTCTTGATACCAGGACACTCGTTCTCATTCTCTTGACTGCCTCCGCAGTCGCGTTAACTCTTATCCGGGAACGATCGGTCGCACCTAGCCCTACGACCGGTCAGACCGTGAGTGATGAGGGGCCGCCGGTGATCCAGATATCGCCGATCATCGATTCGACGCTGAAGCAGATGGGAGTCAACACGCAAAAGATTCGCCGTCTAAAAATCGCGGTCGGTGAATCGAAAGGGGTTCGTGAAGAGCTGCGGGTTGCCGTGCCGCCGACATTTGAGGTGCTGCGGGCGATCACCTCTCTCACCGATTCGCTAAAGCGGTTCAACGTGACGCTCGTCTCCACGGAGAATTTGAAGGACAAGAGTTCGTCGATTCATCTTCTTTACGCGAAACGTGTTTTTGAAAGCATTGTCATGACCAAAGAACGACCACAGAAAGGAGCGGCAATATCGGTACGCAAGATCAAAAAGGGAACACGGCACAAAGCTCCGCGGTGATGGAAAAAATAGTTTCACTCGCGAAACGCCGGGGTTTTGTCTTCCAATCGAGCGAGATCTACGGCGGGCTGAACGGCTGCTGGGACTACGGTCCGTTAGGAGTCGAGTTGCTGAACAATCTTAAGCAGGCCTGGTGGCGTTCCATGACGCTGCGCGAGGATGTTGAAGGCGTCGATGCCTCCATCCTCATGCACCCAAGGGTGTGGGAAGCCTCGGGCCACGTGGCAAATTTCACCGACCCGATGGTCGACTGCAAGCAGTGCAAGGCACGATATCGGGTTGATGTGCTTCTTGAGGAACTCTCTGTGAAGAAGAAAAAAGAGATTCTTCGGGCGGTGGAGCCGTCGACATTTGCGGGTCAGATGCAGGACCAGGTGATCATTGATGAGTTTGCGAAGCGGATGACGTCGGATGAGTTCACGGCGAATGTGATTCGCACGATGGTGACGTGTCCCAACTGCGGCAACAAGGAGACCTTCACCGAAGCGCGGCAGTTCAACTTGATGTTTAAGACTTTTGTTGGTCCGGTGGAGGATACGAACAGCGTTGTCTACCTCAGGCCCGAGACCGCTCAAGGGATCTTTGTCAATTTCCTTAATATCCAAAGCTCTTCACGTCAGAAACTCCCATTCGGAATTGCGCAGATCGGCAAGGCATTCCGCAACGAAATCAACACGAAGAATTTTCTTTTCCGAACACGGGAATTCGAGCAGATGGAAATGCAGTACTTCGTTAAGCCGGGTGAAGAAGACAAATGGTTCGAGTACTGGCGAAGTCAGCGGCTGGAATGGTTTCTTGGACTAGGCATCAAGCGCGAGCAGCTTCAATGGCACAAGCACGAGAAGCTTGCCCACTATGCGAAAGCGGCCTACTATTTCGAATTCTAGTTTCCGTTCGGCTGGGGAGAAATAGAAGGTATTCACAGCCGGACGGATTTCGACCTCAGCCGGCACGAAGAATATTCCGGCAAGAGCATGAAATATTTCGACGATCAAACAAAGGAGAAGTTCACTCCGTTTGTCATTGAGACATCGGCAGGGGCAAGCCGCTCTTTCATGGCGTTCCTGGCGGCTGCCTACGACGAGGAATCTGCTCCGACGGCAGACGGCAAGGAAGAACTGCGCACGGTGCTTCATTTTCATCCGCGGCTTGCACCGATGAAAGGGGCGGTTCTCCCACTGGTCAACCGCGATGGGATGGATGAGATCGCCCACAGGATGACGGATGATCTGCAGAAATCATTCCGTGTCTTTTATGATGACAGCGGCGCTGTGGGAAGACGATACCGGCGGCAGGATGAAATCGGGACGCCGTTCTGTTTCACGATCGACTCACAAACACTCCAGGATCAGACAGTCACCGTGCGCGAAAGGGATTCGATGAATCAGGAGAGAATTGCCATAAGCAGGGCTAAAACCTATCTTCTGGAGAAACTTGAGCAATGATAAAACGAATTTTCTACAACGAGAATGAACACAGCATTCGCGCGGGTTGGCGGATGGGCATTTTTACTCTCGCACTTGTCGCGATTACCTCTGCGGTCCAATGGCCGCTCAAATTGCTGCTTCCGCACGACACGCTTCTTCCCGGATTTGTAAAAGGAGAGGCCGTGCTCTATGGATCGCTGCTGCTGGTGACCTGGTTGATCGCCAAATTCCTTGAACACCGCCCCCCGTTAGCTTCGGTGGGACTTCCGCTTCGCGGCGATCTCTTTCGAGAATTGGGTCAAGGTACGCTCATCGGCGGCGGCATGATGGCAATAATCTTTGCGGCCGAATATTCTCTTGGGATGGTTGCCTTTTCGTTCAAGCCTCTGACTCTTGGCGGAGAAGCTCGGTTGTTCTGCGCAAGCGGCGTTATCTTCGTTATGGGCGCATTCGGAGAGGAGCTCATGTTCCGCGGATACTTGTTCCAAACTATGATCGAGGGAACCGGGAAGATAATTTCGGTTCTGGCCTTCTCGGCTTTTTTCGGATTTGCGCATGCCAGCAATCCGAACGTGACGTTCTTTTCGCTTGTCAATGTTGCCTTGGCGGGAGTCTGGCTTTCGATTGCCTATTTCAAAACTCGATCTCTCTGGTTTCCGATCGGACTCCATTTTTCCTGGAATTTCATACAAAACCATATCTGTTCTTTCCCGGTAAGTGGAATTCAATTCACGAAATTCCAGCTCGGAGTTGTAGTTCAATCGGGTCCGAACTGGTTGACGGGTGGTTCCTTCGGTCCGGAAGGGGGCGCGCTTGCAACGTTGATGCTCGTTCTGGCGGGAGCGCTCATCTGGTACTCTCCATGGATACATTCTGCGACTTCGGCCTGGACGATTGAACAATGGAGAGAGGCGCGGGCTGCGAGCCAACTCCAGGAAGTGAGAATAGACGAGACCATGACACCTTGAATACATCCCGTTCTTCATGAAATTTTTGTCCCTCGAAAGCCCGAAATTCCAGACCGCTGCTCTGATCATGAAAAGCGTTGCCTTTGTCTGTTTCCTTGTTGCGATCGCTCCCAATCAAAGTCGAGCGCAATGGCTTTCTGATCCTGACTTTGACCTGCACACCAAGCAGGGGATCGATCATGTTTATAATCTTGAGTTTGACCAATCGGAAACGGACTTCCACCAGATCGTGGCATCTCATCCGGGGCATCCAGCCGGCTACTTCTTCCTTGCAATGATAGACTGGTGGAAGATCATGCTCGATCTGGATAACGAATCGTTCGACGATCCGTTTCTATCCAAGCTTGACATCGTCATCGACAAGTGTGACAGCCTTCTTGACATCAACCCGGACGACGTGACCGCGCTGTTTTTCAAGGGCGGGGCGCTCGGCTTCCGCGGGCGACTGCGCGCCAACAGGGGAAGCTGGATCAAAGCGGCAAACGACGGAAGGCTCGCGCTTCCCGTCGTGCAGCACGCCTTCAAAATAGCTCCGGGCAATTATGACATCCTCCTTGGAATGGGAATCTACAACTATTACGCCGAGGCCATTCCGGAGCAATACCCGATCGTTAAACCCCTGATGTTTTTCTTTCCCAGCGGAGACAAGAAAAAAGGGATCGAGCAGTTGTCAATCGCCGCGGCAAACGCTAAATATGCATCGGTGGAGGCAAGCTTCACTCTCCTTCAGTTATATTACACGCACGAGCGCCAGTATGAAAAAGCCCTCGATGTTGCGAAGAACCTGTTCGCCCGGTATCCGAAAAATGTTGTGTTTGAGCGTTACGTGGGACGCTGTTATGTGAGTCTAAGCAAATGGGAAGAGGCGCACACGGCGTTCGATGATATTGTGACAAAATGCCGCACGGCAGGGGAGATGGCCGGAAATTCCGATTCAGCCGAGCGCGAGGCTCTCTACTATCTCGGCGTCTATGCGCTCAACAAAGCCAGCTATGAAAATGCGATCAGAGACCTGCGGAGCTGTCAGGATTTGAGTCAGAAAATGGACAAGGACGGAGAGTCGGGGTTTATGGTAATGGCAAATCTGAAACTCGGCTTCATCTATGATTTGCAGATGAAGCGCGATCTGGCTCTCATGCAGTATAACAAGGTACTCGGGATGAAGAAGTTTGAGAATTCGTACGATCAAGCAGAACAATACATTAAGACGCCCTATCCTGGAAGATGAATAATTACGCGGCAATATTTTTTTTTGGATTGGTAGCAGCGGGTGCAGAAATCATCGGAGGGGGTGTCGTCCTTTTCAACAGGAAATGGCCACAGAAAATTCAAGAGTACTTACTCGCGCTCGGAGCCGGGTTTATCCTTGCCCTCGTGCTGCTCGACCTGATTCCTGAGAGCATATCGGGGATCGGTTCGCTTGCGCCGCTGCTGGTCCTGATCGGATTCAGTGTAATGCATTTTGTCGAACATACGGTGGTCGGCCATCTTCATTTCGGAGAAGAAGTTCATGCGGAAGTGATGGTTTCAAAAGTGGCGAGTTATTCCGCATTTTGGGGATTGTTTATCCACGCCTTCTTCGACGGATTGTCCATCTCCGCAGGAATGCAATACAACTTCGGGCTGGGTCTGATGATCTTTTTCGCGATCCTCCTACACAAGTTTCCGGAGGGACTGACAATCGCTTCCATCATGGTTGCCTCTGACCAGCCGCGTAAAAGAGCTTTCCTTGCGTCGGCCGGATCCGGCGCGGCAACAATGTGCGGCATTGTCGCGATGTTCTTCTTCGGCAGCGTCAGCGCTCACTTCGTCGGATACGCGTTTGCTTTTTCGGCGGGGGCTGGGATGTATGTTGGGGCGAGTGATTTGATTCCCGAAATCAACCGGTCGAGAGACAGGATTGCCCCGATTGTGGTATTCCTCGGTATGATTCTGTTTTACGTCAGCTCCGTGGTGGTTACGAAGGTCCTCGGAGGGCAGTAACCCGATGTGCTTGAACTTCACTTAGCCGGAGTGGTTCCGAATCTACTCCTCGCATTCCCCCCTTATAAATTCATCCCCAGCGATATGCTGTTAAAGCTCCCGATTCTTCCGAGCGAGACGTAGGCGTAATCGAAGCGCAACTTTGCGAGCACGAGCCCCCCCCCGAAGGAAAAGCCGGCAAGCCCGGAAGAGGAGCCGAGTTCCAAATCACGCCGTCGTTCGTTCTGGTAGCCGAACCGGAAGCGCAGTTCTTTGCTCATCGTGAATTCGCCTCCGAGAGAGAACGATCTGAAGTGCGAAACCAGGTCTGGCTGCGAATAGTTCAGGTCGTGAAAATCGAGATTCAACAGAAGGGGGAGATGTTCCGGTTTTACTGTCGCTCCCGCGGAGAGTTCCAACGGAAGATTCTCTCGTGTGCTGAGATACGGGTTAAGTTGAGTCCCTATATTCAGCAGGCTCATCCCTACGGAAATTGGATTCGTACCGGGGATGAAATAGAGGATGCCTACGTCAGCCGCGACGGCTGAGGACCGTGCATCGGCAATGGAAGAGTAAATGAATTTTCCCGCCACTCCGTAACTCAAATTCTCTTCCAGTTGATTCGCCCAGACTACCGAAACTGCAAGATCACCTGCGCTGAACGTTCCGATTTTGTTTGCGAACTCATCCGTTTCGTCAAACGTCCCATAGTTTACATAGTTGACGCCTAGCCCCATCATACCGATCCCCGATATCTCCTGAGCCACCGAGGCGTACCCTGAATTTACGTCGAGCAGGTTTTTGAAGTAGCCGAACGAGGCCTGTGGATTTGAGATGGTAGAGAGCCCTGCGGGATTGTAGAAAATCGTATTAATGTCATCCCTCATCGATACAAAACTTCCCGCCATAGCCGAGGATCGTGCGCTGACATCGCTGAGAAGAAAATTGTAGGTGGAAGTCTGGGCGATGCCTACGCCCGAATATACCATGGCAAGAACAACTGTTCGGAACAGTCTGCTGCTCCGATATTGACCGAGGCCGGAGATCTTCATATGGAATTCACCGATGTAGTGAACAGATTGACGAAGAGTGAAAGCCCAACAGCAGTATACAAACGTACGATAATCGTATTCAATCTGTTGTAGAAGGGAGGATGCTAACGTGGGAAATTTAACAAATCGGGTCCGTAAAGGCAAGTGAGTAGTGTCTCAGTTTGTCATTCCCGTCCCGCATAAAGCACGGGATAAACTCCAGC
>CAYYHS010000057.1:0-10442 GCA_964471785.1 uncultured Chitinophagaceae bacterium | reverse complement strand
CTGGAGTTCATCCCGTGCTTTATACGGGACGGGAATGACAAACTGAGACACTACCTAAGGGTTGAGATGATCAGAAATGGTGGCCGCATATGGCGAATTCGCGGCCGTGGGCCCAAAGAATGATTGCTACAAGCATGAGCGCTTTTCTAGCTCACCGCACATTGTGGATCTGAAATTGCACTGAGGAAGAGTTCGCCGTACGAAATTAGGTGCTCTTTAATAAATCAACCAGCTTCTTCACAAATAATGCTGTCGCACCCCAAACAGGCTCGTTCCAAACATCATAGAAAAATACTTCGATCTTCGTTCCATCGCGCTCCATAAAACTTGATCGTCGATGCGAGTCGTCGAAGAATTTTTCAAGGGGGATCAGAATTACTTGAGCCACTTCTTGGGAGTTTAAATGGAGCGGGGGGAGATTTTCAATATACCCGATCACCGGAGTGACAACAAACCCAGTTGGGGTTTGCAGGTCATCCATCGTGCCCAGGAGAGATACCGATGCAGGAGATAACCCAATTTCTTCGAACGTTTCGCGCAAGGCCGTGTCGGACGATGTTCTATCGGCAGGATCGAAAGACCCTCCGGGGAAAGAGATCTGTCCTTTGTGATGTTCAACACTTTCTGTTCGCTTCGTAAATAGGAGCTCTAAGCCGTTTGCCGTCTTTATTATCGGAACCAGAACTGCCGATCTTATCAGCGAATCTCTGATGATTACGCGCCGCCGATACCGCGCTAACTTTTCTTTAATAGAGACGATGCGCTCCAATGGCAATCCTCTAGACATAACTTATTTGCCGGCAGCTATATCCGCTGAAATGATGTTTGGAAGATACAGCTTATGATCTAGATCATCAAACGACATTCCGTGCCCGACGGTATTAAACTTTGGCGCGTTTATGATGTCGTAATGAGTATCTAGTGCCGTTTCCAATAATAAATATTGTATTTGGAGGCCAGAGTCACACTGAGCGACGCCCTGACAGTGTGCCGCTTTACGGCATCCCGTACAGCGGGACTTCAACTCTCCCGCCGCGCCGGGCGGAACGGGATCGCTCAGCATGACTGTCAGGGCAGAGTCGAAGTGTCCAATGAGAAAACAATACAAGAATATTTTTGGGAAACGGCACGAGGAACGTGCAGAATTCCTCAGAGATTCGGGTTGCTCAAACCACACTACTAATTTACTACAATATGGAGGATGGGATGGTTATTGCCGACTTTGATGGGAAAAGGGTTGCCATATTTCTTTGTACAGTGTTTCTTTTCAGCGCTGCCTTGTTTCTCGGGGGCTGCAAGAAAAGCGACAGCAACCCGCTGACTAACTCGGCGACGACGGTCACGGAGGATGCTGCCGATGCAGCAGATGCAGTCTCGGATGCCCTGGCAAGCAACAATGGCGGCGCTATGGACCAGGTGAACGATGTGTTTGAAATTGCGGGAGGTGTCGGCGTAGGAGGGGGCGTACTCGGCAAGACATCGGCAAATGCCTCGCTCTCCGGAGCAACCTACGACCCCGCTACGATGTCCTGGACAATGACCCTCGTCAAGAAAGATTCATTGCTTCTCCCTCTCTACTATGGATACTGGACACGAAATTACTGGTTTCAATTCCGCGCGAACGGTCAACCGCAAAAATATGGAAACACCAACGGCGTTCTGGCGGACACGATTGAGCATAGACTTCTCAGCGGAACCGGATATTTCTTTACGCCTCGGCTCGTACATCATTTGATTTCCATCAGCAGTGATTGGACTGCTTCAAGCATCAAGACGGATACGGTGACCATCAACGGCACATATTCGTGGACAGGGACCGATACGATAAAAGTCTTAGCGCGCAAAGGAACGGTCTTGGTCCGCACAATTACTCTTAATTTTCAAAACGTGAGAGGTCCAAAGGGACCAAGGCGTGCTCAATCCGACGCAACGAGCGGCACAATCTCAGGAACGTATGACGCCACGGTCACCACAGCTTCGGGTGTGCAACATCACATCACGAGGACATTCATCATTGTGCTTGGCGGCGGTAAAGCAAAGTTCTCGATCGATGAATTTTCTTTTGTATCTGATTTGGGGACGGGCGACCACTAAAAACATTTACATCGCATACGACTAACGAAAAGGACGACGGCGTATCTTGCCCTCGTCCTTTTTCTTTACAGGATTTTGTAGATCGTCAGGTCGGCGATGCTTGCTTCCGATGTACTAGTGTCGTCGAGGCTTGGTCTGTCGGCGTGAGAACAACTTGCTGAATATTAACGTGGGGCGGTCGTGTGGCGCAGTACAACACTGCATCGGCGATATCGTCTGCCGTCAAAGGAGTCATCCCTTCGTACGTTTTGCCGGCTTTCTCTCTGTCCCCGTGAAAGCGGACAATGCTAAACTCGGTTTCGACCAATCCCGGGTCGACCGTGCTGACGCGGACGGAAGTACCGTTGAGATCGAGCCGCATGGTGTTCGTCAGTGCCGTCACGGCAGCCTTTGTTGCTGAGTAGACATTGCCTTTCGGATAGAATTGGTTCGCTGCGATAGAACCGATATTAATGATATGGCCTTCACCGCGTTTAATCATCCCAGGCACGATTGCGCGCGTTACGTAGAGCAGTCCTTTGACATTGGTATCGATCATTTTTTCCCAATCATCCACATCCCCTTCCTGTAAGAGAGACAAACCGCTGGCAAGACCTGCATTGTTGACCAAAACGCAGACTTTTTTCCATGGCTCTGGTAGCCCGGCGGCGGCCGACTCGACCTCTTTTCGGTTCCGGACATCCATCTGTATCGTTTTGACTTCGACCGAATATTTCTTTTCCAACCCTTCGGCAAAAGCATCGAGCCGCTCAATCCTGCGAGCGGCCAGGAGAAGCATTGCTCCCTGCTGGGCAAACTGAACTGCGCACGAAGCTCCGATACCGCTGCTCGCACCGGTAATAAAAACAACTTTGTTCTTTAACGAATACATTAGCATTGCCTCATAAACATTATGAAAGAAGAGTTACCAGCCAATCCTCTGCCGCAGGCTTGTGATATGAGCCACATGATGACGGCCGTGCCAAGAATAAAGCTGGAGAAGCCAATCGATATCTCTCACTCCATTCTCGGGGTGGCGAAACGTCCGCGAAAAATCAGACGGCTTTAGCGAGCGGAGAAGCATCACCCAGCGCTCGTGGAGCGATTCGAGCAGTTGAACTGACGGGGCGACCGGCGCGGTACGTGCATCATAAAGCTCAGCCCACAACTGCTCTTCATACGGTTTGATCGTCGGCTCGCTTTCGGTGAGAGCGAGTCTCAGCCGCACATAGGAATTCATATGACTATCCGCCATGTGATGCGCTACCTGGCGAACCGTCCATCCACTATCCCTGTACGGAGTATCTAATTGCACTTCCGTCAATCCGTTGATTGCAGCTTTGAGCTTCGACGGAGTTTCAGCAATATTCCGGATTGCTTCGTTTCGCTCCGATTCGTCGATCTTCGGCTTAGGCTGGAATTTGCCTATCGGATATCTCGGATCTGACATGTATCTCCTCATTCGGTTAAATGATATGCGGAATTTCTGGTTGGATTTCTCTTCGCGAACAATCGTGTTTATCGCGCCAACGGCTGATCATCACAATAAAAAATACTACTTAGTCAGTGACTCTTTCGATCAACGAGCTCTCCTTCAACTCCTCATGGCTCCCCGGAAAGATCCACCATTTTTGTTTCCGAATTTTTAAGGTACGGCACCAGCTGAGGATTCCCGAGATTTGAGAGCTTTTTTACGATATCGGCAATCCTGTTTCCGTTCTCAGTAACAGTTCTCAGTTCTTTTCGAATTTCGGAGATTAATTCATTGTCGCCCCTCTTTTGAAGCACTTGAAGGACCAGCATCATGATGCCGAGTGGATTATTAATTTCGTGTCCGAGGGTCATCGCCAGCTCGGTGATGGCCTTCTGGTGCTGAAGGTCGGAATTCTCTTTCTGAAGCGCGTTGATCCGCAGGCCCGCACGTACGCGCGACAACAGCTCTCTGTCGTTAAACGGCTTCGTCACAAAATCATCCGCCCCGGTTTCAATTCCCTCTATTTTGTCATCTTGAGTATCGCGCGCGGTCAGAATAATGAAGTACGTAAAGCGCAATTTTTCATCCTGCTTGACGAGACGGCAGAATTCAAGCCCGTCCATTTTGGGCATCATCCAATCCGAGATAATAAGGTCCGGCGTTTCGGTCTTTGCTGCCTGCAATCCCTCCTCGCCGTCGTTCGCAACAAGAACGGTATATCCTTGCGACGAAAATTTTTTTTGAAGGATGATCCTGATATACTGATCGTCGTCAACGACTAAAATTTTTTCCGCCATACGCAGTTATGCTCAGGAATGAGAGAGTGGGAGCTTTGGTTCGACAAAGAGAACCTTTTCCCGATCCAGTGTGACCGTGCCTGCAGGTGCCCCTTTCGGCTTGTGGACAAATTTTTTCTCCGTCATCACGACCGGAACCGATGATGCTTTTTTCATCTTGCTGTAGTACGCTGCAATAGAGGCGGCTTGATGGATCGCAGACTTCGAAGGATCCCCCGGGGCGCTACTGACCTTCAACACCACATGGGAACCGCTCGATCCGCGGCAATGAAACCAAAGGTCGTTCGGCTTCGCATATTTCATCGTCAGCATGTCATTGTTCTCGCTGCTCTTGCCCGCCAGCACCTGGAAGCCTCCCTCGACATTAAAGATGCGAAACGGCGGCAGGTCTTCTTTTTCTTTCTCTGTCAGAAACCCGAGTCGTTTCAATTCTTCTTTGTTTGATTGAACAAATTCCTTCAATGCGTCGGCCGACGAAATCTCAATCAACTCCTCGCTCAACGCTCGCATCGCTGCCAATCTCTGATCCAGGCTCTGTACACGATCTCCTGATTCCCGTGCCGCGATCTTCGATTTTTTCCCTTTTGCAAAGTACCGTTCGGCATTAGCGGCCGGCGTGAGTGATGGATCAAGTGGAACAGTGGTCACAGGGTCAGACGTGCTGGATGAAATGTGGTTTTCGAGTGACGCGCTTTTCAATCCCTTGTGCAATTCATGGATGTGCGCCATGATGAGCTTTCCATACAACTCATACATGGCACTTCGGTCAGCCTCTGCAAGATCGAGGGCGATTTTCGCCCGTGTATGAGCAGCTTTCGCTTCTTCCTTTTCAAGCCACGTGGACAGTTTCCCTTTCGCGTCGTTGAAAGCGGAAGAGGAGTGAGACATCCCGACATATCGTTGTATTGCCCCCGATACGTCGTCAAATAGTTCTACCCTTGCTTCGCTGTACGTGCGGAGTTGTATAAGGGAGAGGCACAACGGCAATCGGTCTTCGTAGTAAATTCTCGCCTGACCGCCTCCACGCCGCGATGACAATTCCCTAATAATTCCTGAAGTCTCCGCGGAGATCTTTGAGATTTCTCTGTCAGTCGCAAGCTGAGCCGGGCTGGATGGATCAAGGTTTGCACGCAAGAGTATTTCCCTGGCGAGCGTCGATCCCAGCACCGGAATCGTTTTCTTCAATGCTTGGAGTATTCCGCCTGCCCCACTCGACCGCATCGCCGCAAGAAAAGCAGATTCGTTCGTCATCAATCGAACATACGGGGGAACAGAGGTGCGGTCTTTCAGTGCGCGATGGTTGACGTGCGCTTCGTTCTTCTGTAGAAATACATCGACAAGGGCATCTGAAGAAACGGGGACGGTATTGTCGTGCCTCCACAAAAAAACGTTTGCCCGAGACCCAAACATCTCGCACTCCATACTCAGATTCTCATCCATCGAAATCACGGCAACACGATCACTTGAATCGCACGCCACATTCTGAATGCCCATCCCGCAGGCTGCAGGGAAGAGATCCACGGAGTTTTTCCGCGCCCTGAAATTCCCTTCATGAACAGCCATATAATTTTGTGAAGGCTCGCAGGAGACAACGATGGTATGCACCGGGCGGGAGTCAACCACGATACACAATTGTTGCTTTTGCTGTGAATATACTTCGGAGATTTTGCGGCCGACACAATGTTCGTGCATGGAACGGGAGACGGCGAGGAGCGTAAAGTAATTACTGAGCATTTCCAGTTATCCACACATTGTGCAAAAATATATCAAAAAACGCCCCAAAAGCAAACTTACCCTGAATAACTTGTGGATAAGTTGGTGCGTAACCTGTCGAGAACTTTCCCTTGCCCCCCATGGCGGATTTTCGTATTTTTAGTATCAACCCACAAATTTCAGCATTGGCGCGCGTATGATCCAGAGCATGACCGGGTACGGCCGGGGAGAGTGTCTGAAAAACGGCATCTCGGCTGTTGTTGAACTCCGGAGTGTCAATAGTCGATTCTTCGAATTGGGCACCAGACTTCCGCGGTCTCTCTCGTTGCGGGAAAATGAGATCAAGGAAATTGTGCGGGCCAAAGTCGTCCGCGGAAAAGTATCCTTGACGGTTTCCCTGCAAAGCGATACGAACGGCAAGCTTCCTCTTCGTGTCAATACGGCGGCGGCAAAAACGTACTTCAGACTTTTGACGCAGCTTCGAAAGTCGCTGAAGCTCAAGGAAAAAGTGAAGCTGGAACACCTCTTGCGATTCTCCGAGCTTTTTGAAGGCAGCGAGAACGAGGATGAGGCTACCGCCGAATGGGCGGCTTTTGAAGAAGCGCTTCAACTTGCAGTGAAAGAGATGCAGACGATGCGGGCGAAAGAAGGGGAAGAGATCTCGAAGGACATGATCGCGCGCGTCGAGCATATCCAACGGCGGCTCGAGAGCGTGGAATCAGTTTCAAAACAACGCATCCCCGACGAACGAACGCGATTGCACGAACGGATCTCACAGCTTCTCGAAGATAAAAGTGTCATCGACACGCAGCGGCTTGAACTCGAGATCGCGCTCCTGGCCGACAAGCTCGACGTGACCGAGGAGTGTGTCCGGTTTAGATCTCACAATAAGTTCTTTCTCGAAGCCCTGCGGAATGACGAAGCGGCCGGCCGTAAACTGAATTTTCTGATCCAGGAAATGAACCGGGAAGCCAATACGATCGGCTCAAAATCGAACGACACCGGCATTGCACACGAAGTTGTCGCAATAAAGGAAGATCTGGAGAAGATACGCGAGCAGTTGCAGAACATTGAATAACTCTGACGCGTCTGCAGTATCCTGAATGAAAAATCCGAAACTTTTCGTCTTTTCAGCCCCCAGCGGCGGGGGAAAAACAACGATCGTAAAAGCGGTCCTTGCACGTCATCCCGATTTCGAGTTCTCTGTTTCCGCCACGACACGACTGAAGAGGACGTCAGAAAAAGAGGGAAAGGATTATTTTTTCCTCGCAAAAAGAGAATTCGAGAGGTTGATCCGCGATGACGCCCTCGCAGAACACGAACAGATTTACGGTAATTATTACGGCACCCTGAAAAGCGAGATCCAACGGGCGCTCGATTATGGAAAATGCATGGTCTTTGACGTAGACGTCAAAGGCGGGCTCTCGATCAAAAAACTGTACGCCGCAAAGGCGGTCCTCCTCTTCATCGAGCCTCCGAGCATTCAAGTGCTCGAAGAGCGGCTGCGGAACAGGAACACAGAAGACGAGAAGACCTTTGAAACAAGAATGGCGCGCGTTGCATCGGAACTAGAAATCGGCAAACAGTTCGACTTTAGAATTGTCAACGATTCACTCCAGCACGCCATCGACGAGGCCGACACGATTATCACGAAACAACTCTTATCATAACACTACGAGGATTTCATGGCAATAAAACCACTGGAAATACACACGCTCGAATCGAAGGCTGCAAATGTCTACGAGGCGATCGTCGTTCTCTCAAAGCGCGCGCGCCAGCTCAATGAGGAGACCAAGATCGAATTCAATCAGCGGATTGAGACGATTGCCGCGCTCCCGACAACGACAAACGGCGATGAAGAAGAGGTCGATGCAAATCCCGACCAGTTGAAGATCAGTCTCGAATTTGAAAAACGCCCGAAGGCTACGGAAGACGCCATCGACGAGTTGATGGGAGATAAACTGGAATTCCGCTACAAGGACGAAAACGACAAATAACCCTGGCCGACCGTCGCTTTGATCACACCGTGTTGAAAAACAAGAAAATATTGCTCGGCGTTACCGGAGGAATCTCGGCGTACAAGATGTGCACCGTCGTGCGTCTCCTGAAAAAATCCGGCGCCCACGTTCGCGTCCTCATGACACAGTCGGCTACGCAATTCGTCACGCCTCTAACATTTTCGACCTTGTCGGGCGAGGAAGTGGTGACATCTCTCTGGCCTGAGTCGACCGCCGCAACAACGCGTGCGAGTGTTGAACACATTAATCTGGCATTGTGGGGAGACGTCATGCTCGTTGCGCCCGCAACGGCAAACACCGTCGCGAAAATTGTTCACGGTATCGCCGATGACGTTGTCTCTTCAACCGTTCTGGCACTCCGGTGTCCGCTGCTCGTTGCGCCGGCGATGGATGTTGATATGTACCTGAACCAGGCGACACAGGAAAACCTAAGCACTCTGCGCGAGCGAGGACATCATGTTCTCCCCCCGGCAGAGGGCGACCTCGCAAGCGGACTGACGGGGCCAGGCCGCCTGCCTGAACCGGATGCGATTGTGGCCTTTATTGAAGCGGTTCTCTCAAAGACACCCCTCGATCTCCGGGGAAAGAAGATTCTCGTTTCTGCCGGCCCGACGTACGAACCCATCGACCCGGTCCGGTTCATCGGTAACCGATCGTCGGGCAAAATGGGGTTTGCCCTGGCGAATGCCGCCGCACAGCGGGGAGCGGAAGTAACACTCATCAGCGGGCCGGTGAGCCTTGGAACTCCAAAGAACGTCTCTCGGATTAACGTGGAGACTGCCGAACAGATGTACAACGCTGTTATGCACCACTCGAAGAAAAAGGACGCTGTTATCATGTCTGCTGCCGTTGCCGACTTTACCCCAAAAAAACCGGCAGAGAACAAAATCAAAAAGGGGGACAAGAGTTCCGATCTAACGCTCGACCTTCGGCCGACCGTCGATATTTTGCGGGAGCTCGGCTCGAAGAGAAATGGCACGGTGCTTATCGGCTTTGCGCTTGAAACATCGGATGAAGTGAAGAATGCAAAGGAGAAGTTGAAGAAAAAGAACCTCGACCTTATTGTTCTCAACAGTACCCGTGATGAGGGTTCTGCGTTTGGGTCGGACACCAATGTTGTCACTCTCATCGCGAGAGACGGCAAGTCTGAAAAACTGCCGAGAATGCCGAAATTCGACGTTGCGGCTGAAATTCTTAATCGAGTCACGCAATTGCTCTAATGCTCTCGCCAGCGGGAGACTATTCATAAGCATCATGTTCCCTTCAATCTTTACCTCTCATGCCCGACAATCGTTTCTCGTCTCCGCCGAACGGGGATGAATCATTCACTCAGGAGTTCGCCCAACTTATTTCCGGTGCTCAACAATTCCTCATGCAAGAACAGGATCTCTTCGGAAATATCATTTACCCCTCTTCGGAACATATGACGGGTAAAAAAGGGTCGACGGAAGGCGCACGAAGCCCGTATCCGGCCGAAGCATGGGCAGGTACAGGATCGCTCCCGGAATTAAACACCTCAATTTGTGAATGCCAAAAGTGTTCTCTCGGTTCAACGCGGATCAAATTTGTGTTTGGCGTTGGAAATCCGAATGCCGAAATCGTCCTGATCGGCGAAGCCCCCGGCGCCGACGAAGATGCACGGGGAGAGCCGTTTGTTGGAAGGGCGGGACAACTGTTGAATAAAATTCTGGAGGCGATTCACTTCAAGCGGGAAGAAGTGTACATCTGCAATATTCTAAAGTGCAGGCCCCCGAACAATCGCGACCCGCTTCCGGAAGAAGTCGAGCAATGCGAGCCATATTTGTGGAAGCAGCTCGAGCTCATCAAGCCGAAAATTATATTGTGCCTCGGCCGCATTTCTGCCCAGGTCTTGTTGAAGACAACTGACACTCTCACCAAACTTCGAGAGAACGTTCATGACTATCGGGGAATACCGCTGATCGTCACGTACCATCCCGCGGCGTTGCTGCGCAATCCGAACTGGAAGCGCCCGGCGTGGGAGGATGTCCAGAAACTGCGGAAGATGTACGATGAGATGAAAGGAGTGAAAAGTGTAAAGTGAAAAGTTAAAAAGTGTTTACTCCTTGTCCGGACCCGACTCATTTTTTACTTTTAACTTTTCACTTTTAATTTTTAACTGAACACCATGGCCGAGATTCTCCGACATACCGCAACACCAAACGAAGGACAATCCGAGGGGAGGGTTCCACCCCAGGCTGTCGAGATCGAAATGGCCGTGCTCGGTGCTATGCTCCTTGAGAAAGAAGCGATTTCAAAAGCACTAGAGATTCTCGACGATACCGTCTTCTATAAGCCGGCGCACCAATTGATCTTCAAAGCGATGGTGAGCCTGTTTGAAAAAAATGA
>CAYYHS010000056.1:0-10516 GCA_964471785.1 uncultured Chitinophagaceae bacterium | reverse complement strand
ATCAATGGCAGGCATGAAGCACACCTACGATATAGCTCCTACGATTATAACATCTCGCAAGATTCGACAGCGGATTACCGAAAACCACATGCCTTTATCTCTGCCAAGGTCATTGGCAAGGCAGGCCAAGTTCCCCAAAATACTGGTCCGTTGATGCTCGATATATTTACGATGGAAGAGAATCGAAACGGAGATTCCCTCCTTTTTATTGAAGGAGATTTCGGAGCCAACGATAGCATCAGAAGTGTCGGCTATAACCGAAATGCATCCATTGGCTCTCTCATGTATATCCTTCCAGGTCACAACGGCCCCGCGGTCCCGGTCGTGTGGGAAAGTAACCGGAGTGGAAGACCTCATCTTTACTCCCGGCTGGTTACGATCGATTTAGGCGAAGGAGTGAAGGAGGCGGGCAACAAAATCAATAGCTTCGCCTTGGAGCAAAATTTTCCAAACCCATTTAACCCGTCGACGACAATCCGATTTCGACTGTTCACCGGTGGGAACGTTACACTCAAAATCATCGATCTCCTCGGGCGAACAGTGGAAACAATGATCGATAAAAAACTAACTGCAGGAGATTATGAAACGAGATGGGACGGAAGCAGATATTCCAGCGGCATTTATTTTTGCAGGTTGGCGACAGGAAGCAGCGTAGTTACCAAGAAATTAATACTCCTCAAATAGGCTGGAGGTATTCGAGAATAAGTCACTCATGGCAAGACATACCTTCTTCTCATCCACCGATCTGGCTCATCGTTCGGGTCGGCTTTACGAAGCCGGGCTGATTGATGAGGTGTCCCTCCTCCTTCTTCCAGACAGCGGAGGTGATTGTCCGGGCAATGAGTTCGTCGTCAGCGCCGCCGCGCAGCATCGATTTTAAATCGGTCTCATGGAGCGAAAAGAGGCAGGTGCGGAGACGTCCCTCTGAAGTAATGCGTATCCGGTTACAGTGAGAACAGAACGGCTCGCTCACCGAACTTATGAATCCGATTTCTCCTTGCCCATCCGAAAACTTAAACCTGTCTGCCGGCTGAGAGCCGTGGTATTCGATCGGGACAAGTTTAGGAAACTGCTTCTCGATCCTCCCGATCACTTCTTTGGTCGGAACAACCTTTGAATAATCCCAACTGTCGCCGGCACCGATCGGCATATACTCTATAAATCGGACGATGAACGATTTCGTTCTCGCAAGTTCAGCGAACTTTTCGATCTCCGCTTCGTTTACTCCCCTCACAAGCACGACGTTTATTTTTATCGGACTGATCGGCAGAGTCTGGAGGATTTCCAATCCCTCCCACACCTGTGTATAATAATCCCTCCGTGTAAGCTCTGCGAATGTTTCCGAGTTAAGCGAATCCATGCTGACAGTGATTCGATGGAGACCTGCCTCGTACAACTCCGAGGCGAATTGTTTCAAAAAATATCCATTCGTTGTCATCGCGAGATCGTGGATCCCCGGAACCCGGCTTAATTTTTTGACGAGCAGCGGAAGCTCTTTGCGCATAAGAGGCTCTCCCCCGGTGAGGCGAATCTTACGAACACCAAGTCCCGCCACGATCCGGACGACTCGCTCAATTTCTTCGAACGTCAACAGTTCGTCTCTTTTCATCCATACCATTCCCTCTTCCGGCATGCAGTACTGGCAGCGGAAATTGCACCTGTCCGTAACGGAAATGCGCATGTTGTTGATAAGGCGCCCAAAGGAGTCTTTTAACTCTACCTGTTCAGCCATGAAGGGATTAGTTAATTCAAGTTATTCTCGGCAAAATAACGCGAGCCTGGTGTCCCGCAGTTTGTATTTAGAAGAACATCGAAAAGGCTTCATAAGATCCACTGCCGGCGCTGTAAGGATCTACTCGAGAAAGGCTAACTCAGACTGACGCGAGTCGTTGGATGGTCTGATGAACTTGTCCGTGACGAGGGGAACCCTTTTTGAATTCAAGCCGTATTTCCTGCAGCTTGCTCTGAAGAGCTGCTCGATAGCAAACGCGATCTCGCCGGATCCTTTCATTCGGGTGGTAAAACTGGAATCATTCAGTTTCCCCTTCCGGACGTCGAGTATTCTATTCAATACCCGCTCCGCCCGGTCAGGAATTTCTCTCTGAAGCCAGGCCGTGAAAAGGTCTTTCACGGCATACGGAAGCCGCAAGAGAATGTATCTCGCCGAACCCGCTCCACGTGAGGCCGCTTCCTTAAGAATTGAAGGTATTTCTTCGTCATTGAGTCCTGGAATTACGGGGGCGACATTAATGCTGACCGGCACACCACATTTAGCCAATTGTTCGACTGCGGTAAGTCTCTGGGCCGGGGTAGACGTTCTCGGCTCCATTTTGTGTGCAAGCCTCTGGTCGAGAGTGGTAATCGACAAACAAACGGAGACGAGACCAAGCGACGATAGCTCGGAAAGAATGTCAATATCGCGAAGAACAAGTGCATTCTTTGTTATAACCGCCACCGGATTTCTGTATTTCAAAAATACTTCTAGACACTGCCGCGTGATTCCAAGTTTCCGTTCAACCGGCTGGTAGCAATCGACGTTCCCCGAAAGCATAATGGTTTCCGGGGTCCAACTTCTGCTGCGAAATTTGCTTTCCAGCAATTGGGCGGCTTCTCTTTTCACAACGATTTTTGTTTCGAAATCGAGGCCGGCCGAAAACCCGAGGTACTCGTGTGAGGGACGCGCGTAACAGTAACTGCAACCGTGTTCACAACCCCTGTAAGGATTCAGGTCGTATGTGAATCCAACATCCGGGCTGTCGTTCTTGGCAAGGATAGATTTTGAGGAGTCGTAGAAAAATTGCGTTGGAACCGAAAGGCGACCTTCAGTGGAATCCCATTCGTCGACCAGCTCTTCGCGGGCGATAGTCTCGAAGCGGGTTTTCGGATTATCTTCTGTTCCTCTTCCCTTCATTCTTGTCCGACTCCTTCATTTTTGCTTCGGCATTTTCTGCCCACACCGCTCCATCCTCAAAAAATTCTCTCTTCCAGATCGGAACTCTCCGCTTCAGCTCATCGATCGCGTACCTGCATGCCTCGAATGCTTCTTTCCTGTGGGGTGATGAAACCGCGATGGCCACGCTGGCCTCGGTAATCGGGACAACGCCAACGCGGTGCATCATGGAGATTTCGCAAATCCGCCAGCGCTGACGGATTTCATGTTCAATATCCCCCATCAACTTCAAGGCCATCGGCTTGTATGCTTCATACTCGAGGCGGATGACTGGTTTCCCCCCGGAATTGTTCCGTGTCGTTCCGACAAAAATATCGATTCCGCCGGCCTCCGGTGAGATAACAGAGCGCAGAAGTTGTACCACATCGATATGTTCTTCAACAATTTGGATCATCAATTATCCGCCGCTGACAGGAGGGATGATGGCAACATCATCTCCGTCATGCAATGCAAACCCGGGATCCACATACGTCTCGTTAACGGCGATGCGAATATACGGGCGAAGTGCTTTCATCGTAGGATATTGTGCTACCAGGTACGCCAGCACATCGTCGGCAACCGATGCGGCCGGAAGTTCGATTTTCGTTTCAGTTGCTTTCGCAATATCTTTTACTGAAGCGAAGAACCGGACCGTGATAACAATTTTCTGATTGGTCACGAGGCAATATAGAAAAAAGCAAAGCGGATTTCAAATCGAGGCCGAGATGCCGCGGGCGTACAATCTTCCGTTAAAAAAGGGGGCGAGTGCGTTGAGCGTCGCCAGTTCAAATGAATCTTCCCTTGTAATAAGGTCATTGGTGAGAATACCCCACGTCCCCTGGTTGCTCCGGACATTCATTTGGCCGGCGAAAATGTCAATGACCTCACCCAAATCTGCCCCGTCGCGGACTACGGCGTCGGCGAGGGATGGCGGAATTTCAATGCTCCCGGAACTCCCGAACGATACGCGAGTGCCGTCAAAAACACATGCCCAGCTTTGCAGAAAAGCCTGCTCGAGGAAGACTGAGACGCCCCCTTCAACCCCAACCGAGTAAACTGTCTCGTCACCCCTTTTCATTCCGGCGTGTTTAGACATAGCCGACTCCGCGCGCTGTCTGGCCCCAATCAACAGCTCTTCGACTGAAAGAGGCGTGGCGTTCACTCCGCTTTCGATTTGCATCGGTTCAAACTCGATATCCTGAAAGCCTGCATGCCCGGAGAGTTTCCGGAACGCACGCTTCACCCCATTAACTTTCGGCGCACGGAGACTTGCGATGATGACTTTCATTTCTTGGATTGCGGATTTCGGCGGCATAATTTCTTGAGATCCGGCGGAACCGGAAAGAGCTTATGGAGAGAAGTCACCTTCATCTTGCTGGAAGCGTTGGTCAGGATTACTTCGAGGTCAGGGTTAAACTCGGAAAGAACCTGGCAGCAAGCGCCGCAAGGAGACAAAAAACCAGTATCGTCCGAGGCGATCGCAATCGAACGAAATTTTCTATCGCCATGAGCCACTGCCTGAAAAACCGCATTGCGCTCGGCGCAGATGGTTAATCCGTAGGAAGCGTTTTCGACGTTGCACCCCTCATAGATAGTTCCACCTTCAGTCATCAGTGCGGCTCCTACGCGGAACCTTGAATATTCGGCGTACGCTTTCCGCATCGCATGCCGGGCTTTTCCTACCAATTCAGTCCGCTCACTCTGTGACGTCGCCAATGAATTTCTTAAGTAATGTTTTTGAGGTTTCGGTTGAGAAGTAAAAACAGTTGATCTGTGGTCTACCTGCCCTCAAACATCCGAAAAAGATGGAAGAGAAGCAACAGCCGCGAGCCCAGGGTAATGAGATTCACCTTCGCTTCTTAATGCATTCATCGCACGGGCAAATATCGCGCAGGTAGTCCCAGGCATAAAGCCCTGTGTCATGTCCGTCTCCCCACACAACCTGGATCGCATAATTACCAACCGGCGTAATTGACTGCAGAGCGTACCGGCCGGGCAGTTCTGGTTGCGGTGAAGGGTGAAAGCTATGCAGCAAGACAGTCTCCCCTTTACAGCCGGCACAGGGACACTCATCACGGAGATAGGTTAGCAGGTAGGGACTCACATGGCCGTCGTCCCAGGTCATGACAAGGGTATGGGGGTCCGTTCGTTTAATCGAGGTTGCGATCATTGGTCCTCTCAGAGCATCGTAACGAAAATCTGGTTCAGGTAGTCGGCCCACTTTGCATACGCGGTGTCTGTGAGATGAAGACCATCATCGCTGAATTCTTCCGCCAGGCCCCCCTTCTTATCGACGAAGAGAGGATATAAATCCAGATATTTGGCACCGTACTTCAACGCAAGCTTGTGTATCTCCACGTTCAGAAGTTGGATCCTTTCAAGCGGGCGGTTCTCAAGGTTCCTTGTTGGGAGGATTGATTGTACGAAGAGTTTCACGCCGGGAATATTCTTTGTGATTCTGAAAATGATGCGTTCGTAGTTCACCAGTAACGTGTTGTTCGACTTAGTAAATGTCAGGTCGTTGGTCCCGATGAGTAGAAACACTGCATCGGGACTTAAGTCGATCACATCCTTGTTGATTCGATCGAGAATGGAATCCGTCCGGTCGCCGCTGACTCCTTTGTTAACAACAGAGAACTCCTTCATGAGAGTTTCCTTGGGGAAGCCTTCGGTAATTGAATCCCCAAGCAGTACTATCTTAGCCACACAATTCCTTTCAAGGATTTACAGTAGAAAAATCGAAGATGGATTCTGAACGGTCAGACCGGAGAGGGATCAACGTTCACCGAACACTGTCTTGTCTTCCGCAGATCGCGGATCGTTCACACGAAAAATTAGCCATGCGACGGCAAAAAAACCGATCAGTGTCGCCGCGGCGAACATTACTCCGAAACCATATTGCCTCGCCACCCACCCAAAAAGTATCCCGACAGCCAGAGTTGGTGCCGTCATCGTGTTGGTGAGACCAACATACGTCGGACGATCTGACTCCGAGCATAACTCCGCAACAAACGAGAGACGGGAAATTCCCTGCAAGCTTACTGTCCACGCCATAAAAACGAATACAGACCCATAAACAAGAATGTCTCCCGCTCCCATTGCAACGGCACTCGCCAAAGCGGAGGCTGCCGCAAGCACAATTAAGTTAACTTTATGGCCAAGCGAGTCGGCAAGATATCCAAAAACGATATTGCCCGCGACCATACCGGCCATGACGATGACTGTGAACGTACCGGCATACGACGCGGGCAAGCCGAATTTTTCGATGGCATACACCGCATAGAATCCTGATGCGCTCATGGACATTAATGTGAACGCATCGGCGAGCAGAAAGTTTCTAAAATTTTTATCGCGTTTGAGAATAGCGAGACCATCGGCAAGGATGCCGGGACGGGGTTGCGGCGAGGGACTTGGCGGAGAGGCGGGTTCAATCAGTGCGCGCAAATACCGGTAGGAGAACATCGTGAAGACATACGCAATAATGAAGAGAAGAGCGAAATTAATCGGAAAGGGGGCGATCGCCAGCACGAACGTTACTAGTGAACCACCCAGGATTCCGAGGGCAGAACTCAGCAACTGTCGGACCCCCTGGAGTTTGCCCCGCAACTTCATCGGGGTTGTCTTGGCAAAAAGTTGGAACCACGGAGGGACTCCAAAACTTCCCGCAACCGCTATGAGAAAGATGAACAGCAGCAGAAGCGGTACCGAAATGGTAGTCTGAAGGTTCTTAACGAAGAAAAGTGTAAACAGCCCTACGACGAGAAACGAGGCCCGATAAATCAAACCATACCGCAACACTTCACGTTTCACCGAACCCCTCGTATTGATAATGCGCAGAACGATCACTTGAGGGAAATTTGTACCGATCAGCCAAAGCACCGGCACACTCCCTATCGCGACCATACTTCCCCCTACCTGCTGGATGAAGACGGGAAGAATCGTGTTGTACGAAACAAGGCTCATGGCAAACCCAAAAAGCGCTCCGTCGAAAATATGCGCTCGAAGGTTTGACCTGAGGGCAGCGGTATCTAACGTTGGATATTTTGAAAGCTGGAATACGTATTTTAACATTTCAAGAAGATCAGACTAGGCTGACAACCCTTCATCCGCTGTCAAAAACATAGCGGCCATCAAATTACTTAATAGGCTCTTTCCGATACCATCGAACACGAATGAGGTTAATGACTTCCTTCCACGTCAACACTTCGCCGCCAAGGAGCTTCCGCGCCGAATCAGCATCTTGTTTTGAGCGAAAAGCGGCAAGTCCGACCGACATCGGGCTGAGGAGCTTGTCGCTCCGCAGATAGCATGCGACCTTGGCATCGATCAACGATCTCGTCGTTCGGCGATTCACTGAGCAGACTTTTTTGACGGATGACACCGGAATCTTTTCGGAAATGAGGAAGGCCACAAGACATTCCGTCGCATCGAAGATCAGCACAGAATCCCCGACAGTTCTAATTTCTCCCCCAAAACCCCTCTCCTGAAAGATCATTCTGCAATAGTCGCACCGGGAGGTGTCGTATCGTACGCGGAGTTCGCTTTCACACTGTGCCGGAGAGCGGTCTAATGATGCAAGGAAAAGCAACGCAAGAACAAACGGCATTAACTTTACAGGCATAGGAATTATTTCACGCGTCTCAGAAACATGCACCATTGGATCATAATGTAGGGAAAAAAGAATCAATTCCGAAATGAGTGTAGTGTTAGAGTTTGCCTTCTGATCGTCATTCCGGCCCCGCTTGCGCGGGGTAAACTCCAGCCGGTCGAAAACTCGACTCGTTGAGAATCTGATCTCATCGCATATAGTTTGACTTTTTCCGAAGGGATGCCTTCGGCACACCATCGTGACGACAGTGAATAGGATCGTCGTCGTGATAAGAAGACTTTACAGAACATCGTTCTTAGTTCGGTCTGGGCAAGTATCAGCGTTGCCTCCATTCTCATTTTTTCGTACCTTAAGCGAACTGCTCACATGACGTGCGATTTCTTCCGGCGATCCTATTCGCTGAACGACGGTCAACGCTGCATAGATTAAAGGTCCTCAATGAAAGAGCACCAACAGGTCTACAAACGACGCATCATTCGCGAACGAGTCATGCAGGCGCTCTATGCCTATGAACTGTCGAAGGATCCGATACCGCACATCATCGAAACCATTTTCGCAGAACTCAACGAGCGCGCAGAAGAGGTTGCCTTTGCTGAGAACCTCCTTCGAGTCACTGTCGAGCATCAGCCCGCAATCGACGCAATTATCCGCAAGAAGGCGACAAACTGGAATTTCGACCGGATCGCGCTGATCGACAAACTGCTTCTTCGCATGGGAATATGCGAGCTGTACTATTTCGACGACATCCCCCCGAAAGTCACCATCAACGAAACGATAGAGATCGCAAAACACTTCAGCACCGAAAAAAGCGGCCAGTTCATCAACGGAATTCTCGACTCGATTCTGCACGACATGAAATCGGACGGGACTCTTGAAAAGAGAGGCCGGGGGCTCTTGGAGTCGCCGGCGCGAAAACGGAGACCGCGGCCCGACAGCAATACCGGGAGCACTGAGTAAATGACGAGCCCTGCCCCTCCCTCCGCCCTGAAATCCTCACGGTTGCAGATATTCGTTTGGACCCTCTTCGACTTCGCAAACACCTCCTTTTCCGTCATCGTCATCGCCGTTGGGTATTCCCTCTATTTTAAAAATGTGGTCGTAGGGGGAAGAGGCAAAGGGGACCTGCTGTGGGGGATCGCGGTCAGCATTTCAATGTTCGTTACTGCGGTCATCGCGCCGGTGCTCGGAGCCGCGGCCGATTTTTCGAGCCGCCGAAAGAGATTCCTTTTTGGTTTCACGATCACCAGCGTCGTCTGCACGGCCCTTCTCTATTTCATTGATGAAGGAATGATCCTGCCCGGCATGATCCTCTTCATCATCGCGAATATCGGTTTCGAAGGGGGGATCGTTTTCTACGACGCATTCCTTCCCAATATCACCACAGAGAGAAGTTACGGAAGAGTCTCCGGATACGGATTCGCGATGGGATACATTGGCTCGTTGACGACGCTTCTGATCGCAATGCCGCTCTATGCAAAAGGTTTTATTCCATCCAACCTTGGGAATGTGAAGCTCAGCTTCGTTCTCGCCGCTGCAATATTTCTTATTTTTGCAACTCCCCTCTTCTTGTTCTTCAGGGACCACAAAGTTTCGTTCCAGAAAAAGCCTTCCTACGTCAAAGCCGGCTGGATGCGTGTGCGGGAGACGATAAGCCATTTAAAGAACTACCGTCAGGTCTCTCGGTTTATGCTGGCGTTCTTCATTTACAATGACGGAATCCTGACCGTCATTTCCTTCGCCTCGATCTTCGCTCAGCAAACCCTGAACTTCACTCTGCAAGAAATTATTGTCCTGTTCGCCGTTGTTCAGGGATCCGGAGTCATCGGCTCCCTCGTCTTTGGGTTCGTGACGGACAGGCTCGGGCCGAAGAAATCGATCGATATCAACTTAGTCCTTTGGCTTCTGGTGGTAACGGCCGCTTACTTTGCACAAACAAAAACAATGTTCTTCGCCATTTCTATCGTCGCCGGAAGTTCGCTGGGAGCAGCCCAGTCTTCGAGCCGAAGTCTCATGGCGCTTCTCACACCTAAGGAACGCGAAGCGGAATTTTTCGGTTTCTACGACGGCCTTTGCGGGAAAGCGTCCGCAGTGATAGGCACTTTTTTATTTGGATTGATTTCGTATCTTACAAATAACCAACGGCTTTCTATCCTCTCCGTTGGAGCATTCTTTATCATCGGATTCGTGCTACTGCAGAGGGTAGACGATACGCGGGCGACAGAAACCGCGTAAGAGTATGGAGATTCTTTTATGCTGCTACTTTCCCTTTTGGCCGTATTGCTTCCTGTAATGGTCCCGGCGAATACGCCTGCGATCGAAGAACCCCGCGAAGTCCGCTGCGACATTCACTTGACTTCGACGACGTTGAAACCCGGAGCAGCCGGAGAACTTGTCCTCATGTTCACTCCCGACGAAGGCATTCACATCAACACTGAACCAGCCATGGAGTTCGAGTTCGACAAGTCTTCGCCAATTCATTTTACCGGGATCAAAGCCCTGCCAAAGGCTCCGAAAACAGGATATCTCGATCCCAGCAAACCCGTACGGTGTACCTTCACCGTCAACAAGTCGGTTAAAAAAGGAAAACATACGTTGAAGGGAACCGTCCAGTACTATTTTTGCTCTGATGCCGAGGGGTGGTGCAACCGATTCTCTCAGCCGATCGAGCTAACGTTTATGGTAACGCCATAGCGATGAAAAGTTCTTTTTTCATCTCCGATGTTCACTTAGGCCTGGAAGACAAGTCGCGTGAGAAGGAAAAGGAGAAACGCCTTCTTTCATTCCTTTCTCATGTCGAAACACACGGTGATCAGCTCTTCATTCTCGGCGACCTGTTTGACTATTGGTTTGAATACAAGCATGTCATTCCGCGAGGTTACCATCACACACTCTCGGCACTTGGCCACCTCGTCGAAAAAGGGATCGACGTTCATTACCTCGCCGGCAACCACGACTTTTGGCTGAAAGACTTTTTCCCG
>CAYYHS010000055.1:0-10543 GCA_964471785.1 uncultured Chitinophagaceae bacterium | reverse complement strand
GGATGTTTTAGTCGATCTGCCGTTCACGCTCCCGCTCTTCGGTCTTCATAACATCAGCGGGCTGGCATTGATGATGGGTATCACGATGTTCATCCAGCAGAAGATGACGGTTAACGATCCGCGCCAGAAGGCGATGGTCTGGATGATGCCGGTGATGATGACACTTCTCTTCAATAGCCTGCCGTCGGGGTTGAACCTTTATTATTTCGTCTTCAACCTTCTTGCCATCGGCCAGCAGGTATTTGTGAACAAGCAGCACGACAGCGCCCCGCTCCAAAAAGTTTCCGAGAAGAAACGGTCGGGAGGCATCATGAATGCTTTGACAAAAAACCTGCCGAAACCGCCGAAACGATAAACAAGCAAAGGGCAATCCCCGCTTCAGTGGGCTGATAATAAAAGAGGATCCATACGTCATATGGATCCTCTCTTATTATGAAGTGTCCTAAAAAAACTACTTTGCTTTTGCTTCTTTCCGTTTTTGCATCTCTTCCCCGATCCACCCTCCCACAAAGGAAAGTATGAACCCTCCCGTAAGTCCGATCACAATGAACTCGGTATCGAGGATCGTGATCGCGCCGAGGCCGTAATAGATAAAGAGGAAGTTCAGAATCACACCAAGCACGCCCGCCAGAGCCGCTTCTTTGATCGTCACCCCCGGCGACTTGTAGCCTACGATAAATCCGGCAACGATGAAACTCGCAGCGAGCGAAATCAAAATGCCTGCCACGCCGAATCGCAGAAGCGCGAACAATCCGTACACAAAGATATTGTTAAGAATAAATGCGACCACCGTACCTGCAATGACCCATGCCCACTCTAGCCCCGCAATTGTTTTGTTCTCTGCCGCTCTTTGCTGGGAGCCCTGGAGCTCTTCACCGACCCATCCGCCGACAAGGGAAAGCAGAAAACCGAGAAACGGAGCTATGATCATTTGTCCTTCGGGCGGAGTGTAGTCAAAGACGTAATGAAGTATCGCCAGAGTGATGATCATCGCGAAGACACCGCCGATGGCCGGCTCTTTGATGGTGTAGCCAGGGGATTTATATCCGATGACAATACCCATGATGACAAATGAGAGCAAGCCGATGAAGAGCGGAATATAAAAGGTGTGAAACATATCCGACATGATCTGGAAGAGAAATGTCGCCAGGACAACACCAACAATTGTCCCAATGCCAATCCACTTCCACTGTAAGCCGATACTTTCTTTGGATTCTGTCGCCATGCATGCCTCCTTAGAGCGGGGATGAGACCAGACGGGAAACATATACCATATTCTCTAAAAATTTGTTCATTTTAACCCTCAAAGTCAAGGCTTTGGCTCTGTACAACGGTGCGGTGTGTTGTGGCTCAAACAGAAAATGTCGGCACGCAGCGCCAAAATTGTTTGTCATACCCGGATGAACCACTTCTTCTTCCACATGATCCATGCAAGGGAGAAAATGAAAAGCAAAAAACAAAGGGCAAACATCAGCGACGCATTGACGGGACTCGCAAGAGGCAGAAAAAGCGATTTGAAGATCAGTTCCTGAAGCGAACTCTCTGTGCCGTCGGGCTGGCGGAACACAATCACCGAAGTGTACAACTTCCCGATGAATTCGGAGAGCGAATAAATCGCGATCGCATTCATGCCAAGAATAATAAACGGAGTTGGCCACCGCTTATATCCCTTCACGTCGATGAGCCAGTAAAACAACGCAAAACAAACGAGTGCCCAGCCCGCCATAAAAATGCTGTATGACGTTGTCCAGATGCTTTTGTTGATGGGGAGCCACATGTCGAGGGTTGCGCCGGTGAGAAGAAGAATGTTGCCGGCGACGAACATCCAGGAAGTTTTTTCTTCTTTTGATAAGTTTCCCCTCAAAAAATGGCCTGTGAGAACTCCGAAGAGCGTTGTCGCGACAGCAGGGAGAGTGCTGACAATTCCCTCCGGATCCCACGTCTTTGTTTGCCACCACATGTGGCCCGACAGAAAAATTCTGTCGACGTAGGCGGAGAGATTTTTTCCCCGCTCCATAACACCCGTGCCGATCTCGGGAACGGGCACGAGCTTCATGATAAGCCAATACGACAAGAGAAGTCCGACCAGCCAGAGTATTTGTGTTCGCAATCCCTTGCCGTACAGTACGACGATCGAAGATACGAGATAACATATCGCGATACGCTGCAGGACACCGAGAATCCGGATGGTTGCCACGTTGAAGGAAGGAAAACCGGCGAGAAAAAGTCCGATACCAAAAATGATCAGGAAGCGTCTGAATACCTGTAACAGCATCTGTTTTCGCGTGAACCCCCGCTCCAGCCGGGAAGAAAACGAGATCGTCAATGCAACGCCGACAATCCAGAGGAAAAACGGGAAGATCCAATCGGTGAATGTCCATCCGTTCCATTCTGCATGTTCGAGTTGAGGATAGATTGCGCTCCATGTCCCGGGGTTATTGACGAGGATCATTCCTGCAATGGTTGCACCCCGGAAAGCATCGAGTGAAACCAGACGTTCGCTTTGTTGCACCATGAGCGGAACTTGCGAAAACTAGTGAGAACTTTGTGAGATAGATAGAATCCGGAACCCCAGGGGAGGAAGAGAAAGTGGAAAAGCTCCTGAGGATGGTATGGAAGCGGTCTCTGAAGTGCCGTCGATAAGATTCTCCGCCAAGATATGATTGGATGTGATAATCTCCGGCGACAGCAAGCGCACCGTGCCGTTGAACCTCTCTTTGCTGAAATTCAGCGCGACGATTATCCGGTCCGCGCCGGAAACACGGGTGAACGCATACACGTGCTTGTCATTTGATGTCGGGATCCGGGTCATGCTTCCGGAGAGCGCAGGATGACTTTTCCGGATTGCGAACAGCGCTGTGTAGAGCTTTCGAAAATCGGCTCCTCCGGACCAATCAATAGAATCTTTTTCGAAGAGCCGGAGTTTTTTTGCATTCCCGGCTTCTTGACCATTATAGAGCAATGGAACACCGGGCAGAGTATTGACGAAAACTGCAGCGAGCTTTGCACCATCGTTTCCGAGTTTTATGACATCAGGCGAGTCCCAGGCATTTTCGTCGTGATTCGAACTGAAGCGCATGCGGACCGAACCAACGGGGAAAATGGCCTTCTCACGCTTCAGGGCAGAGTCGATCACCGCCGGCTCGACTTCACCCTTCACGAGGTGGCCGAGGAGTCCGTAAAAATTCCAGCTGTAGGTAAGATCGAATGCTCTGAGATGATGATCCGGACGCGTACCCTCGGACAACATCATTACCGGTCTGATACTATCGAGCGATGCGCGAGCCTCTTCCCAAAAATCCGTCGGGACCATCTCTGCGGCATCGCACCGATATCCATCAATGCCGACATCGTGAACCCAGTACTTCATCATGTCAATCATGTAACGGCGAAGACCCTGCTTCGCGTAGTCCAGTTTTGCCACATCGGTCCAGTCGGGATTAGGGGGGATAATGTTCCCGGCGCTGTCTTCAGCAAACCACTCCGGATGCTCATAAATCAGCTTGCTGTCCCACGAGGTATGGTTTGCGACCAGGTCGATGATGAGGTGAAAACCAAGCTGGTGCGCGTGCGTCACTAGCCGCCGGAAATCATCCAGCGTGCCGAATTCCGGGTTGATGCCATAGTAATCCTTCACGGAGTACGGGCTGCCGAGCGTTCCCTTGCGATGGAGTTCACCAACCGGGTGAATCGGCATAAGCCACAGAATTGTAACGCCAAGCTTGCTCAAGTCCGGCAGCCGTTTTTCGATTCCCGCAAAATCTCCCGATCGCGTAAACGAGCGAGTGTAGATTTCATAGATAATGCCGCTGTGCACCCAATCTTCAGAGTGGCGGGCAACACGGTCGGAATAATTTCGATTGCGCAGCGACTCGATTGTCTGCGAATGGAGCGATGAAGAAACGAGGAATAGGAGTACGAAGACGAGAAGGCGTTTTTTCATATGCCGTTTTGAATGGTTGTCGACATAGTGGCCGGAGAACAGCGGAGGAAAAGTAGCGAAAGTTAGGAAACGATGCAAACGAGCGATCGGGTATCGAGCAGCGGGCAGTCTAATCTGCCGTCTTTGCAAAATCTGCACAGATCCGAGGAATCACTTACCTATCACACCAATCGCCAGCTGCAAACGAATGAGCGAAGAGTTGTAATCCGCTAACGCCTGGATGTTCGTGATCTGTGCGTTGGAGAGAGTAACCTGTGCATCGGTGATTTCGATAGGGGAACCGACGCCTGAATTGTATCTTCCTTCGGCGAGTTTGAGATTCTCTTTTGCCTGAATCACAAGCTTGCTCGAGGCGTCAATGCGTTCTTGAGCCTCCTTTAATGAAAGATAATTCTGTTCAACCTGGAGCATCACTCCGTCCGTCAGAAGATCGAGGCCGGCGCGCGCTTCGTCGACGGTCGCCTCTGCCTGCTCAACTTGTGCAGAGATCGCAAAGCCCTGAAAGAGCGGCATGCTGACCGTGAAACCGGCATTCCATTTACTCTGCAGCGGAAAATCAAAGCTGCTCCATGTCCACGCCCCGTTGAGCAATACTGTCGGAAGATGCTGACTCCGGGCCGCCGAGACCAATGACTGGGTCGCAGCAAAGCGCGCTTGCGCGGAATGAAGTTCCGGGCGAGCATCTTTGGCTGCAGACTTTGCCGAATCCAGGGACATCGTAAACGCCGGCGTTCCAAGAGAATCGCGAACAGCGTATTGAGTCGACGAATGGAGTCCGATAGCGTTCTCAAGCTGGAGCTTGGCAATGCGCATCTGGTTCCGTCCGGTAATGAGCGCGACGCTGGCATTTGCGAGATTCACCTCGGCAGTCGTCACGTCGTATCGCGGGCGCGTGCCGACCGAATAGAATGCTTTTGATTGTTTCAAATGTTCTTCCGCCTGTGCAACCGATTCTGAGTCGACCCTGACCAATCGTATTGCCTGAACGAAATTTATAAACGCGAGCCGGACATTCGCAATGACGCTGTCCCGCGTTGCCTGAAAATCCGTGAACGAAGCATCCCTCAATTCCTCGCTCGCGGAGACCTTGCCGCCCGTTTTACCGAAATCGTACAGGGTTTGCTGGAGCGACAGGATTGTCGTGTAGTTGTTGTACGTCAGGATGCGGACAGGAAATGAGGGGTTGATTGGAGCAGCGCCTCCGGTTCGAGTGCCGCCGGCAGAAACACTGAGCGCCGGGAAGTACGTCGATTGTGCCTGCGTTACACCAGCCGATGCCGAGCGCGTTGAGGCTTCCGCACCCCGAAGAGACGGATGGTATGTGAGCGCCAACAAAACCGCTTCTTCCTGCGTCAGGGTCTGGGGAAAAGCGCCACTCAATTGCGCTTCCAAAGGATAACAGAGCGTGACAATCAGAATGGCCGAACGAAAGAGGGAGAGTTGTTTCAAGCGTTCAACGCCTCCTCTCCCGACTTAAGTTCACGCTTAAACCGTTCTTCGAAGACCGTGTACAGTGTCGGCACAAAGAAGAGCGTTAACGTTGTCGAGACAGTGAGTCCACCGATGACGGCAATCGCCAACGGCGCCTGAGTCGATTCACCGCCGATGCCGAGAGCCATCGGGATCAAACCGAGCACCGTTGCAAGCGAGGTCATGAGAATTGGTTTCAATCGCGTTCTCCCCGCCGAAATAACTGCGTCGTGAAGCGGTACGCCTCTCATTCGCAGATGGTTGGTATAGTCGACAAGAAGGATTCCGTTGCTGACGACAATTCCCACCATGACGATCACCCCCTGAAACGACGTTACGGAGAGCGTCGTATTGGTGAGGAAGAGCATCCAGAAGACGCCGACGATGCCCAGCGGCACCGTAAACATGATGATGAACGGATCGATGAGAGATTGGAATTGCGATGCCATCACTACATAGACAAGCAGAATCGCTAGCGCAAAAGCCATGCCGAGATCGCGGAAGGTTTTCTTCTGCTGTTCGACATTGCCTGTTTGCTTTACTTCAAACCCTGGAGGGATCGTGAGTTTGGAAACTCCGGCGTCGATATCGGCGGCAACGCTGCCAAGGTCGCGGCCGGAAACGTTTGCCGTCACCTCAATCAAGCGTTGCTGATATTTTCTGTCGATCTGAACCGGCGAAGCGGCCTTTTGAATTGTCGCAATGTTGCCGAGCAAGACCTGGTCTCCGTTCGCTGTACTGACGACGATGTTCTTTAAGTCGTCGATATTCGAGCGAAAATCTTCGCTGAGACGGACCAGGATATTGTAAACGTTTCCGGTGACCGGATCCGTGTAGAGCGAAGCGACGGAGCCGTTGATGCACGTCGTAATTGTGTTGGAGATTTGAGCCACGTTGATGCCGAGGGCTCCCGCTTTGTCCCGGTCGATCCTCACCCGCAGTTCGGGGAGGTTGTCTTCGCGCGACACTTGCACGTCGGTGGCTCCCGGAGTGGAGCGGACGATTGTCGCAATTTCCTTGGCAAGCTTCGACCCGGTCTCGAGGTCGTATCCACGGATCTCAACGTCGATCGGGGCGGATGATCCAAAATTCAACAAGAAACGAAGGAACCCGCCGGGGTTGATGAACACCGTTGTGCCCGGGATCGTGTTGAGTTTCGGCCGGACCGCTTTGACGATTTCGAACACCGAACGCCTTCTTTTCTCCGGTGGAACGAGCGCGATTTGAATATTCGCCGCATGACTGCCTGAATTTCTCCCTATCGTGTTCCCGCTTCGTGACGGCGGCACTCCCACATCGGAAATCATTGCCTGAATTTCCGGTATGTTGGATTGCAGGATTTGTTCCATCTGCCGAACGACAGCGCTTGTTTGCTCCACACGCGTGCCGACAGGGAGCTTGATCGAAAGCGAAAACTGCCCCTCGTCCTGGTCCGGGAAGAACTCCGTTCCGATAAATTTCACCAGGATCATCGAAAGAAGAGACACAACGACAATTCCAATGATAATAGGCCTTCGGTTCCCAAGGGCCCAACGCAGCCGCTTCTCATACCAGTCATCCAGTACGTTGATCATATCGTGGGCCTTCACACGCACGCGATCGGGGAATTTCTGTGATGAACGATCGAGATGTTTTTCGGGCGGAAGAAAGTTCAGGCACATGAGCGGCGTGACGGTTCGCGACACAAAGAACGATCCGAACAATGCAACGGCAATCGTAATTGTGAGCGGAATGAACATCAACTTAGCAACGCCGCTCAGGAAGACGATGGGGAGGAATACGATGACGGTCGTCAGGGTTGAAACAAAAATCGGTGAGGCAACTTCGCTCGCAGCTGCCAGAGTTGCCTGAATCTTCGTTTGTCCTTCTTTTCGTTCGTTGTAATGTCTCGAGATTGCCTCTAACTCTACAATTGAATCGTCGACGAGTCTGCCCACCGCGAGGGCCAAGCCTCCAAACGTCATGATGTTCAGCGAAATATTTCCAAACCGGAACATGATGAAGGTGATCAGAATTGAAAGGGGAATCGCGACAATGATGATAAGCGTACCGCGGATGTTTCGGAGAAAGACCATGATGACGAGCATCGCGAGAAGAGCGCCGAGCATCGCCTCTTGTTCCAGTCCGGCAATCGTCTGACGAATATAGAGAGATTGATCGAATGAAATAGATGTTTGTACATTGTTTGGAACGCCGGTCAGCTTGGGAATAATCTTAATGACATTATCAACAACGCTGACAGTGTTAGCATTGGCCAACTTCTGCACACGCAGCGTCACACCCGGCTTTCCGTTGACGCGAATGACCTCGGTTTCTTCCTGGTAGCTGTCTTCCACCGAGCCAACGTCCCGTATGCGAATCGCCACCCCACCGACATTCTTCACGACAATGTCTTCCATCGGTTTCACGACGTTGAACTGGCTTTCGGTTTTCAACGAGTAATCCAATTGTCCTGATTTTAAGTCGCCCGACGGGATGATAAGATTGGCGTTCGCAACCGCCGTCAGCACGCTCGAAACGGGGAGCTGAAGTGCCTGCAATCGATTCCGGTCGAGGATCACGTGGATCTCGCGGATGCGTCCGCCGAGTACCTGGGCCGATGCAACGCCTTCGACGTGCTCGATCTGCGGTTCGATAATGTTGTACGCCAGGTCGTACAAATCGCGCCCATCGAGATCGCCGTAGACGACAAGGTTGCAGACGGGAAGATTGGTGATGTCAAAGCGGAGCGCTATCGGCTGGGAAACGCCGGTCGGCAGAAGCGTGAGGATGCGGTTCACCCTCTGGATTACGTCGACAAGACCCACGTCGGTATTTGCATCCCACGTAAAATTAATGCGAACCTGCGAAATACCTTCGCGCGTTGACGACTGGACGTAGTCGACATCGTTAACGGAACTAACGCCACGCTCAATAATCGAGGTGACTGCCTGCTCCATATCGAGCGGTCCCGCACCATTGTAGTAGGTTATTGCAGTGACAACCGGGATGGTAATGTTGGGAAGCAAATCGATCGGAAGTTGCTGGACTGAAACCAATCCCAGCACCATGATGGTCAGCGCGAAAAGAAACGTAGAGATGGGATATTTGAGAGCAAGTCGTGTTAACCACATAGACTAAAGTACTTTCTAGTTAATAAGTGCGCGACGAGTAAGAGTTTCGACACGGCCCCGTTGAGCGAAGACGAGAAACGATCCCGTACGCCGGGTGCATTGTTCGAGATAGTTTGAACAGGAGTTGAGCCGCGCCACAACGAAGCACGAAGTGTCAACATCGGCCGGCTACCGCTGAAGTACGACCGGTGCGCCGTCGCGAACAAGCTGCTGCCCGATTGTGATGACGTTTTCGTCGCCGGTGAGCCCCGCAAGGATCTCTGTGCGTGATTTTCTCTCTATGCCGATCTGAACAGGGGTCCTTTTGGCGGTGTTGTTTTGCATCGTATAGACAAACGTGCCGTTGTTGTCGGTGAGTATTGTTTCTGTCGGCACGGTAATGGCGTTGAGATGCTCGGAGATTGTAAGGGTTACCGTGGCATACATTCCGGGTTTCAGGTTGTGATCTTTGTTCGGGACTCCCACTTCAATCGCCATAGTTCGTGTTGAAAGGTCTATGGCCTGGCTGAGCCGGGTGATAATGCCCTCGTACTCTTTTCCTGGAAACGCATCGACGACGATTTTTGCTGTTTTTCCTTTGGATATCTGGGGTACATCTTTTTCCAACACGTTGACAACAACTTTCACGCTGTCGAGGTCCATTAATGTATAGAGGGTTGCATTGCTCGTCGCGACAAGTGCGCCTTCATCGAGGAACCGCTTTGTGATCACGCCGGCGAACGGAGCGGTTATGCGGGCATAACTCAGCCGCGTTTTCCCGGTCTCGAAATTGGCCTGCGCTACTTTCATGAGCGCTTCGGCATTGTCGAGATCTTGCTTCGCGATAAGCTTTTGTTCGTACAATTTCTTATTTCGCGTGTATGCGATGCGGGAGTTATAGTAGGTCGCCCCTGTTTGCTGCACTTGCTGGTACAGCTCCGTTGAATCGATGACGGCAAGCAGCTGATTGCGCTTCACAGCATTCCCCATGTCGGCATAGATACGCTCGAGGTTGCCTGTGACTTTGGAAAAAATATCCGCCTGCTGTATGGCCACAATATCGCCGTTGAAATCGAGCTGGTATGCTATTGTCTGGCGAACCGGCTGAGCTACTTTCACCAGCGGGATATTTTGACGCCGGGTATCCGAAGCCGCGTTACCGAACAAGATCTTGATGGTCACAACGACGCCAAGAAGCACTACGATGATCGCGATGACAAGATACGTTTTATATTTCTTCATCGAACATTCTTTCTTTTCTAGTTTTGTAGGCCGAGTCGACCGTTGTCGTTGTGAATTCCTGATCCGGGGAGTACTTGGAAGTCAGCAGCAATCGAGCGGGATCGGCCACGAGAAGATACGGCCCAACAAGGTATCTTATAAAAATACGCAAAGTCCACTTTTGAAGCAATTCGGTGATGGCTCAATTTGTCATTCCCGCGAAAGCGGGAATCCAAATATTCGTTCTTTACCGCACAATGGATGCCCACTTGCGTGGGCATGACATTTTTTTTCAAATTGAGCCGTTACTTGGAGCGGCGTCTTTGTGTTGAAACTCTTCAAGGAAATCTCTACTTTGCGCAATCATAAAAGTAATTAGACACGGATCTCGGTCCATTAGTTTGATGCGAAGAGTCATATTCACAGGCATCCTCTTTCTCAGCGTTTGGGCTCTCTCCTGCGGTTCAAATGTGAAGCCTGTAGAGCCAAATTTAGGCGCTATACAACGGGAGATCTTTAATGAAAACTGCAATGCCCCCTCGTGTCACGGAAGCGGGATGAAGGGGGGATTGAGTCTTGCTGCCGGGAAGTCATACCGGCAATTGGTCGGTATCGCCGGTACGTTTGATAAAAGGAACGTTCCTGCATTCGTTCGAGTCCTTCCCGGGAATCCGGATTCAAGTTTTCTCTACATAAAGATCACAGCGCCCGATACAAATCAAGGCGAAGTAATGCCGAAGGGAAACGACAGACTCTCTCAGAGCAAGATTGACGCCATTCGTCAATGGATTCTCGATGGTGCTCGGGACAACTAATC
>CAYYHS010000054.1:0-10566 GCA_964471785.1 uncultured Chitinophagaceae bacterium | reverse complement strand
CTTTATGAGATTGATTTCGCCCGTATCAACGTGAAATCGCTCTGCGAGGAGTGGTGAGCGATGGTATCACTCATCAAACCGTACCACAACTCACGGTAGTTCTTGAGTTTGTCATCCCCGTCCCGCATAAAGCACGGGATAAACTCCAGCGGGAATCCAAGTAATTCTATTTTGGCCAAGAGGATGGATGCCCACGTACGTGGGCATGACAATCTTGATCGCAATTTCAGGCACTACCTGTTCATTTTCTTCTCGCGTTTTTTCCGCCAATTTGATATATTTGAAGTGTAACCCTCCCCATGTGCCGGCACGCGCAACATCCGCCGGCGATGCCGATCGAATCAAGGACACAATGAAAAGATCTCAGTCTTTAGTAATTCTCTGTCTCTCGCTGATTGCACTCTCTGGCTGCGCCGACCTTTCAAAAGAAGATCGGCGATTCACGGATATTATCGCGGGTGTCGAATCCAGATACGCTCCTGACCGGCGCACGTCGGTTTTCGGAGTGAGCTTCACCAGGACGAACAAGGGAATCGCGCTCGCCGGAGAAGTTGATAACCCTGAAGCAAAAAAGGCCGTCATTGATGCTCTCTCTCCTTTAGTAAAGAAAGTTTCGGACAATATCACCATCCTTCCGGAACCAAAGCTCGGAAGCAGGGTGTGGGGCATCGTTCGGGTAAGCGTTGCCAACATGAGGAGGGATCCGGACGAGTCTTCCGAGCTTGTTTCGCAGGCGATCATGGGAAGTGCGCTTAAAATTCTGCGTGAATCAGGAGACTGGTGTTTCGTTCAGACCCCCGACAAATATCTCGGTTGGATGCGACAGGATTCCTTCGTTCTCTGCGGGAGAGACGAACTGGAATCCTGGGAATCAAGCTCCCGAGTGATCGCTATGTCAACGTACGGGACGGTCAGAGAGGCGGCAAATAATCGTTCCGCCCCGGTAAGCGATATCGTTGCCGGGTCCCTTCTGAAAAGCGTGGCGTCTGCGGATGGATGGACGAGTGTGGTGCTGCCGGACGGGAGAACGGGTTTTGTTTCCAACGGAGATGTGAGCGATTACGAGGCGTGGAGGAAGAAAATCCAGCCGACACCGGACGGAATAGAGCGGATCGCCCGGTCGCTTCTCGGCGTCCCCTACATGTGGGGAGGAACATCCACGAAGGCGATGGACTGTTCGGGATTCACCAAGACAGTCTACATGTTGAATGGCGTTCAGTTAAACCGAGATGCCAACCAGCAGGCAGAACAAGGCGCACTGGTTGTTCCCGGAGCTAAATTTGAGAATCTGCAAAAGGGCGACCTTCTGTTCTTTGGCAAGAGGGGGAACGAACAAAGGCCCGAACAAATTCTTCATGTTGTCCTGTATTTGAAAGATCGGAATTTCATTCACGCATCCGGGATGGTAAAGATTAACAGCCTCGACCCATCGTCCCCGTTGTTTGATCCCAATAAACTGAGATCATTCATCTGTGCGCGGAGAGTGCTCCCATCCACCCCATCGGTTTCAGAAACCCCCGCTCGGCGCTAGCGGATGAACGGAGATCAATCATGTCCATGACAAAGAATGCAATATGCAAGGCCTGCGGGAAGAAGTTCACCTGGAGGATCCAGCGTCCCGGCGACGGTCATTGGGATCGTTGGACCAACGATGACGGAGATACTCTGGCAAACTGGTTTATCGACAACACGCTCTGTTGGGATCATGCCTATGCGGTAATGCCGCCGCGATTTGCCGAGGTTCTCAAGACAATTTCTTACGAGGAGGAGGAGGTTTCTATTCTGGAGGGTGAGGCAGGCGGGGAAGGATAGCTCTTCTTGTGGGGCGACTCAACGTTTCTATTACTTCGTTCTCTCCATCACGAAATCGACGAACATCAGCAGCGCCACTTTTGCCTGAGAGTCGGCCAAGGGCTTCAAACATTTGCGGGCCTCTTCGCTGTAGAACTCGGCTTTCGAAACGGCATAGTCGATTCCCCCGTACTGCTGGGCAAACGCTACGACCTCCTCGACATCCTTTCCCTTCGCCCCCTTCCTGATGATCCTGAGAATGCGTCGGGCCTCTTTCTTTGGAGCCTCCACCAACGAATGAATGAGAGGGAGCGTAATCTTTTTCTCCTTCATGTCCCCGCCGATTGGCTTGCCGATAATGTTTTTTCTGCTTGTGTAATCGAAGAGATCGTCACGGATTTGAAATGCCATTCCTACGTTCTCGCCGAATCTTCTCATAAGAGAAATCAGCTCGGCGCTATTCGTGGCACTCGCGGCACCAATTTCGGAGCAGGTGGAGAGGAAGGACGCTGTTTTGTCTGAGATGATTTTCAGATAGGTGTCCTCATCGATGTCCAATTCCCGGCTCTTTTGTATCTGCAGGATCTCCCCCTCGCTCATCCTCCGCACGGCGTCGGAGACAGTCTTTAGGAAGTAATGATCTTCATACTTCAACGACAGCATCAAGCCTGTTGAGAGTAGATAGTCTCCCATGAGGACGGCCACCTTATTTTTCCAGACAGCATTGATCGAGGCAAGCCCCCGGCGGGTATCGGCGTCGTCTACAACGTCGTCATGGACGAGGGTTGCCGTATGGAGGATTTCGACCAGAGTCGCTCCCCGGTATGTGCTTTCGGTGATCTGGCCGCATGCCTTTGCCGTGAGGAATACGAGGATCGGTCTGATCCGCTTCCCTTTTTGCTTCACGATGTAGCGCGCGACGGTGTCGACGAGCCTCACATTCGACCGCATCGACTGCTTAAAGTGCTGGGCAAAGCGATCTAGTTCATCGCTCACAGGTGCTTTGATCTCATCGAGGTCGATGGATTGGAGTCGCTTCATGCGGAGGTTTCCGGTTCTTTTTTCTGTGCAAACTTCGAGACGATGATACTGATTTCATACAGCACGAACATCGGAGCCGCAAGAAGGCTTTGAGTGACGATATCCGGCGTCGGCGTTACAACAGCTGCGATGATAAGGATAACGACGATCGCGTGCCGGCGGTAATGCCTCATGAATGCCGGCGTAAGGATGCCGAGTTTCGTGAGGAAAAATGCAATCATCGGGAGTTCGAACACCAGCCCGGCGCCGACAATCAGGCTGAGGACGAAGCTGATATACCTGTCGGCTGCGATATTCAATTGAATGTTTTCAGTTCCAAATCCGGCAAAGAAGGTTAACGCCGTCGGCACAAGAACAAAGTAGCCGAACGCAACACCGGAGAAAAAACAAAATGTGGTGAAGAAGACGATACGCCAGACATAATGCCGCTCGTTCGGCATCAAACCGGGTGCGATGAACCTCCATAATTGAAAGAGAATCACCGGCATGCTGACGATAAGCCCGGCGAACATCACTACCTCCATATAGAGGAGCATGATGCCGTACGGTGTAAGCACCTGTACTTTGAGGTGTGCGGCACGGAGGGGTCCGAGCAGGACCTGCTGGACGAGAAAATCCGAGAAGAAGGCGCATGCAATCGACGCGACGATCAGAGCGATGACAGATTTGATGATACGCCACCGCAATTCCTCGAGGTGGTCGAAGAACGACATTTCTTTCGATGTATCGCCGCTGTTAGGTGCTTGATCGGCCATAGAAGGTTTTTAGTTATGCCATCTCTTGATACAGTGGGAAGTGGCTGCAGAGGTCAGCTACTTTGTTCTTCACGCCCTTGCTCACCGCGGCGTTCGCGATATCCAGTAGGACTTCGTCGATAAGGTCGGCAACGGTGCGCATCTCAGCTTCTTTCATTCCTCTCGTGGTCAATGCGGGGGATCCCACGCGAATGCCGCTCGTTACGAGCGGAGACTTATCGTCGAAGGGCACGGCGTTTTTATTGACGGTGATCCCTGCCAAGTCGAGTGCTTCCTGCGCCGCCTTCCCGGTGAGGTTTTTGTTCCGGAGGTCGATGAGCATCAAGTGGTTATCGGTTCCGCCGGAGATAATATTGTATCCTTTTTGCGTCATCGCTCCGGCGAGGGCCTGAGCGTTTGCAATCACTTGTTTCGAATACATGTTGAAGGAAGGCTGAAGTGCTTCGCCGAACGCTACCGCCTTCGCTGCGATAATGTGCATAAGCGGACCCCCCTGAATTCCGGGGATGACCATCGAATCCAGGAGCTCCGACATCATTTTCGTCCGGCCTGATTTTGCCGCGACCGCGCCAAACGGATTTTCGAAATCTTTTCCCATGAGGATGAGGCCGCCGCGGGGGCCGCGCAGAGTCTTGTGCGTTGTCGACGAGACGACGTGGCAATGAGGGAGGGGGTCGTTGAGCAACTTCGAAGCGATGAGCCCAGCCGGATGGGCGATGTCTGCGAACAGAAACGCGCCGACGCTGTCGGCGATCTGCCTAAATTTTTTGTAGTCGATGTTCCGGGAATACGCGCTCGCTCCAACTGTAATGAGCTTCGGGCGCTCCCTTTTTGCCACCTCATCGACTTCGTTGTAATCTATTCTCCCGGATTCTTTCGAGACGCCGTAGGCAACGAATCGGTAGAACTGTCCGGAGAAGTTCACCGGGGAGCCGTGGGTAAGATGCCCGCCATGCGAAAGATTCATTCCCAGAACAGTATCGCCCGGTTTGATGAAAGTGAAATAGACTGCCATGTTCGCCTGCGAACCGGAATGAGGCTGGACGTTGGCATATTCTGCCCCGAACAACTGTTTGACGCGCGAACGCGCGAGATCCTCGACAACGTCGACGAATTCGCATCCCCCGTAGTACCGCTTGCCCGGATACCCTTCGGCATACTTGTTGGTCATCACGCAGCCGGCAGCCTCAAGCACGGCGGAGCTGACGAAGTTCTCGGACGCGATCAATTCCAGATTCGTGTTTTGCCTGTGAAGCTCCTGCTTTATTGCAGCGTAGACTTCGGAGTCTGTTTGTTGAAGTTGGTTCATGGCGGCTAGAGAAATTTACGGTGTGAGGAAGTTCGTCAGCGGCTCGATGTATAAAACACGTCGGCACCGGCGGACGGACGATTGATGTGAATCTTTGCTTGCCTGTTCTCCGTCAGGAGACACGGGCGAGGAAACTCCAACGGGCTTCGGTGCAGCACATCAGCACGACGTGAGGGAATGGATCTTTAAGACCCGTCGTTCATGCCGTCCCCCTTCGAATTCGGTCTTTAGGAAAATTCGGACAATGGCCTGTGCTTCTTCCCATGTCGTCAACCGCTCCCCTAGACAAAGGATGTTCGCGTCGTTATGTTTTCTGGAAAGCTCCGCGGCCTCGATTGTTTCGCACGCCGCCGCACGAACGCCTTTGTGCTTGTTGGCGACAATGGACATCCCGATGCCCGTGCCGCAAATCAAGATTCCTCTGTCGCATTCTCCTTTGGAGACGGCGGTGGCTGCCGCATGGCCATAGTCCGGATAGTCAGACGACTCATTGGAGTTAGCTCCGAAATCTATAAAGGGGAGCTGCATATCCGTGAGGACCGTTTTGATCTTTTCTTTATACGCGAAACCAGCATGATCGCTTGCGAGCGCTAACATCGTTACTCTACCTCCGAGGGGTTAAACCAAGAATCGCTGCCGCTTAACGATATTGTCATTCGGATGACGTTGTCCTTCTCCAACCCGTTGGCCGTTGTCCCGCGGATGCCGTATTCAAGGCCGAGATTTAATCGCGCCTCGCTTCCCGGCGCAAAAAATATCGGAATGCCGATTCCGCCGGTGACGAAGTATTCCTTAATCTGCTCGCCGTTGAGCGTAAGATAAGAGGCATTTATGTAGGTGCCGGCGCGGTACGTAACCTGACGAAAATATGATTCACCCATAGCATTGCTAGGGGAAAACTCGGCCCCAATGCCGAAGCGCGAACTATTCTGGATCTCAGCAGGATGTGCTCCAAGGTAGGTGTAGTTGGCCCATTGTTGAAATTTCGCGTCTCCGGTGAAAATGAATTTCTCGTTCGGTTGATACATGAGACCGAGAGCAAATCCTATCGGAAGCTTGGCGCTTCCGTACACGACTTCCGTTGTTTCCCTGCTTGTGACAAAATTCTCAAGCCGCTGCTCTTTTGCATCCATTTTCGCGCCGGTGAAAAACGTTACTGCCGCGTTAAGTTGTTTTTCCTTGGAGATCCCCAGGGCTTTGTCAATTCCTGTTATCGCTCCTCCGATCGTGGAGCCAAACCCTTCAAGGGAAACTAACCTGTCCTCATCGGTCGTGAAATAACCCGATCCCGCATACTCCAATCGCTGTCTGTAATCGGTCTCTCCGAAAATATACTGAAATGTAGCGCCGAGATATACATCCTCTGCAGGAGAAAGAGAAAAGCTCAACTGCACCGATGACAGCCCCCCGCTCCCGTTGAAAATCTGGGTGATGTTCTGTCCGGCTTCCGTTTCGTTATCTTGAATGTCGTACGCGGTTTGGCTGAACGGAGCCAGTCCGAATCCCAGCGCCATTTTATACTGGCTATAGACCGGGAAGGCAAGCATAGCCGACTGCATGTTTCCGGTGCCGAGAAAATTTGTATGCGCCCCATCGTTCATGGACAATCCCCGGTACTGGTAATCTGCCGAATACGCCGTCCTTGTCAGCATGCTCAAGGCTGCAGGGTTCGACGCGTTAATGTACCCGTCCGTAAGAAGCGCAATGCCCGTACCGCCCATCGCAGAGGTCCTGCTGCTGGAGTAGTCGACGATATCACCGATGCCATACCGGGAGTAAACGGATCCTTCTCCGGCGTAAAGACGCAGACTCGATGCCAGGAAACATCCAACCAGAACCCAAGTGTTCATCTTCTTCATAGAAGCATACTATCTCTTTGTGTAGGTGACCAAGATTCTCGGAGCCCGTGCAGTATCTTTCAATGAATAAAAAACGTGTCTGTCGACAGCGCCAATGTCGTTGATTGCTCGGATCACGACGCCAAAATTGTTTGGGGGGCTGTTGAGCCACTGCTGCGCCATCGACGTCACGGAGAAGACGTAGACGCTGTTGGCGGTTGAAGTGGTATCCTGACGATAACCGTAGACGTAATTGGATGAGATCACCGAGTCGAGGCGCGAATCGTTTCCGCCGAAATACGCAATGAGGCTGTCCGCGCTCCCCAATCCCAGAATTCTCGCCGAGTTATCAAGTGTCAGTTGCATCGTTGCGTTGTTAATGATGGCTTTATTCGCTGAATCTGAAACCGGCTTCATGCTGAAACGAATTCTGCTTCGCACTGAAATCCCTCCCTGAACCTCGAGGTAGTTGGAGGAAGGAAGGGGCGGGCCTGTGGCAAGGAACGTGGTCTCGCCGACATTGAGTGTCACGGAGTCGGTGACGCCGTTCTTTTCATAAATCACAACAAGGCTCGGCGGAGTAGACGTGCCGAATCCCGTGAATCCCCAGATTCCCGTGTTTGTCAGGCCCGGATGTGTGATGATGGCGATGCTGAAGAACCGCGCCGTCAAGGTGTCGACAGTATCCGCACTGATGGTGATCCACTTCCGTACGAGAGAAGTGTCGATCTGGGATGTTAGAATTTTGCCGACCGTGAATGTATCCTGGCTTGTTACCGTAATAGGGGTTGAATTTGTCGCTGCCAACGAAAGACCGTTGAGCGAATCGATCGTCACTGAAGCGGCGGACCACGGGGTGAGGACTTCTTTGATATCGTACGACGCCGATGGAGTCGGCGTGGGGGTGTTCCAACTGTAATTCACAGTCAACGAAAGCCGCGCAGTGTCGATCTTCACCGTTGTCAGCGATTCCGGAATCGTCACGGTGAAGCGAACGAGCGCTTTGCAGTCTACGGAGGACTGGTTGCCAACGAGGGCGTTGTAACCATTCCCGTTGACCGCAGATGCAGTAAACATCGTGTCGGCGATGGCAGCGTAGGTGGTTTCATGCGCGGCAAATTTTTCACTGCTCGGGAAAAGCTTGATCCCGACTGCCGACGGCTCTTTGCTGCATCCGGTGAAGCATAGTGCGGGCACCGCGAGGAGGACTGCTGATAGCCAATACTGTTTCATTCTTCCTGAGACGACGTGAGTGTGCGTTCATGATCTAAGATTTTTTCCTTAACGTACTTGACGCCCTCCAACAAGTCTTGCGCGAAAAAATCCGGTTCGCTCCGGCACTCCCGGATTTCTTTGGAACCGTAACCAGTCGAGACCATCACCGTTCCGGCAGCGACAGCTTTCCCCGTGGCGACATCGATGCACCGGTCTCCGATGACAAACGACCGGCGCAAATCGACGGAATATTTGCGTTCCGCCTGCTGCAGCATCCCCGGCTTCGGTTTTCTGCAGTCGCATTCTTTGTTGTATCGATTGTCCGCGGAGCCGGGCAGGTGGGGGCAGTAAAAGAAATCGTCGACATAGGCATCCTCGGATTTCAGAAGTGCTCTCAGGGTAGTATGAACTTTCAGCACGTCTTCCTCCGAGAACAAGCCGCGTGCAACTCCCGACTGGTTCGTAATAACGAAAACACGAGTGCCAAGTTTGTTCAGTTCGCGGATGGCGGCAGCACTTCGGGGGATGAGTTGAAGCTGATCAGGGGACGAGAGATACTCTTTTTCCACATTCACAGTCCCATCGCGATCCAAGAACACTGCGATATCAGATCGGTTCATCAAATCCTACTGCTTAACCAGATTTCGGTAGAGGTTCGCGTACTTCCGTGCGGACGATTCCCACGAGAAATCCTGCGCCATGCCTGCTCGCATGATCTTTTTCCATCCGGCAGGATCGTGGTATGCCTTCATGGCACGGTGGATCGTTTTCAGAAGTTCCTTGGAATCATACTTCTTGAACTTGAACCCCGTCCCGTTACCTTCGTCAACATCCTGGATCGTATCGTCCAGTCCCCCGGTAGCTCGCACGATCGGGACGGTGCCGTACTTCAAACTGTACAGTTGGTTGAGGCCGCAGGGTTCGTAACGGGAGGGCATAAGGTACATGTCGCAGCCCGCCTCGATGAGGTGAGCCAGATCATCGTTGTAGCCGATATAGACTCCCATTTTGGACGAATTCTTTTTGTGCAGCGCTTCAAAATAGTCCTGATACTTTTTCTCTCCGGCGGCGAGCATGACAAATTGAATATCGAGCTTCATAAAGTCGTCGGCAATTTCTTTGATCAGGTCCAGACCCTTCTGATCGACAAGGCGCGAGATGATTCCGATGAGTGGGACATTCTCCTTGTAGGTAAGGCCAAATTTTGCCAGGAGTTCTTTCTTGTTGTCGGCTTTCCCTTCGAGGGTCCGGATGTCGTATCGCTTGACGATATGCTCATCGGTTTCCGGGTTCCAAATGCCGTAGTCGATGCCGTTGGTGATCCCGTGCAGATGCGATTTTCTTTTCTGAAGAACGCCCTCAAGCCCGCACCCGTATTCTTCAGAGGAGCAGATCTCCTCGGCATATTTTTCGCTCACGGTCGTAATCACATCAGAATAGATGAGTCCGGCCTTCATAAAGTTTAACTTGCCGTAAAACTCGACGCCTTCTTTGTTGAACTCGGATGCCGGCAGCCCCGTTTTCTCGAATGATGATTCCGGAAAAGCCCCCTGATATGCGAGATTATGGATCGTAAAAACGCTCCGGATATTCTTGAAGAAAGGGTCGTGGGCGTAGATTGTCCGTAGGTAGGCAGGGATGAGTCCGGTCTGCCAATCGTTGCAGTGGATGATGTCCGGCTGCCAGCCGAGCCGTTTGAGGGTCTCGAGCACTCCCCGGCAGAAAAAAATAAACCGCAGGTCGTTGTCGATGTAGTCTTTTTTGCTGTCGGGGTTGATGTAGATTCCTGGACGATCGTAGAATTCCTTATTAGCGAGGAAGTAAACCTGAACTTTTGATTTGACGTTGGCGATAAACGAAGAATTGACGTTGGCAATCTTCTTGTCTTTCCCAAGCGGCACCTCAATGTCCTTGAGCCGGATGACGTCATGAAGCTTGAACTTCCGCTCGCTGATCGAGCCATATCGCGGCATGATGATCCGGATTTCATGTCCGAGGTCTTTTATCACCTGTGGAAGAGTTCCGGAAACATCGGCAAGCCCTCCCGTCTTGATGAAAGGTTCAACTTCACTCGACACGAAGAGAATATTGAGGGGTTTGGACATATTGTTGTTGACGGGGGTCCCAAAATGTGAACGATGCCTATTAATTTACAAAAAATCCGGCGTATAAGCAATCCAAATACACCCTGGGCAGTGTCTCAGCTTGTCGTTCCCGGCCCGTCTGCACGGAGTAGACTCCAGCGGTACCGAAGGCATCCCTTCGGGAGAATCCAAACATTGTCCTTTCGATCTCAAACTGGAAGCCCACTTTTCCCGAAGGGATCACTTTGTGACGTGAGCATCACATGCATCTATATTATACTGAGACTCTACCACGCCCTGTTATTACCGCGCTAACCTCCATCGAACAAGAAATTTTTTCTTGACATTCCCGCCAGTCTTGCCTATATTTCTGTAGAAAAACTAGGAGCAGCACGTATCGCTATTGTTAAGGGTTAGTACAAAGAATTTTCATCGAGTCCTCATTCTAAGCCTTTAACGTTGCATGCGCAGTTGCTTTTTTTATGTACCGAACGTTTTTGGTGTGAGTGAGCAACCAGAATGTTCGGTTTTTT
>CAYYHS010000053.1:0-10572 GCA_964471785.1 uncultured Chitinophagaceae bacterium | reverse complement strand
CGGGACGGGAATGACAAACTGGGACACTCCACACTGTTCGAGTAATAGCGAAGTTTCAATATGACCGAAAGGTGTCTGACACCTTTTTCGGAGCGAGGCCGGCACGATAAGATAATTCGCAGCGATTCTGTCTGAAACATCTGTGCGATGTTCACTCGACATGAATCGAATCACCAAAACATAAAGCAAACCTCTAACACCTTATGACGCCCTATCGACCTTCTGAAAACCGTTATAAATCAATGAAATACAATCGTTGCGGACGCAGCGGAATTCAACTGCCGGCTGTCTCTCTGGGTCTGTGGCATAACTTTGGCGGAGTAGATAGTCTGGAAACTGCCCGAGCGATCCTCATGAGCGCCTTCGACTCCGGCATTACCCACTTTGATCTCGCGAATAACTATGGCCCCCCTCCTGGATCCGCCGAAGAGAACTTCGGCAAAATTTTGAGTGAAGATCTTTCATCTCATCGCGATGAGCTTATCATCTCCTCCAAAGCGGGTTACGATATGTGGCCCGGACCGTACGGGGATTTCGGGTCCCGAAAGTATCTCATCGCCAGCCTCAATCAGAGCCTCCGGCGGATGAAGCTGGAGTACGTCGACATATTTTATCATCACCGCCCGGACCCGAACACGCCTCTGGAAGAAACGATGGGAGCTCTTGACCAGATCGTTCGGAGCGGCAAAGCGTTGTATGCAGGAATCTCCAACTATCCGGCCGAACTGGCACAGAAGGCAATTAGTACGCTCCGCTCCCTCGGGACACCGTGTCTCATTCATCAACCCAAGTTCAGTATGTTCGAACGCTGGGTTGAATCCGGATTGCTGACCGTACTGGGGCAAGAAGGAGTCGGCTGCATCGCATTCTCTCCATTGGCGCAGGGACTGCTCACCGACAGATACCTTAAGGGAATTCCCTCCGATTCCCGCGCATCGAAGCCTCACGGTTTTCTGCGTCCTGCGCAGATTACAGAACCGGTATTGGGAAAAATTCGCAGGCTCAATGACCTGGCGATCCAACGGGGACAAACCCTCGCCCAAATGTCGTTGGCATGGGTTTTACGGCATCCTGAAGTAACTTCAGTGCTCATTGGCGCGAGCCGAGTATCCCAGGTGGAAGACGCCGTCGGGATGCTGAAACACCTTTCCTTCGAAGAATCGGAATTGAAACAGATTGAGAGCATCTTGGCCGGCTAAAAAGAGAGTTGGAAACCAGTCCGACCGGAGAGATCATCTCGAATGGTGCTATACTGCAAGTCTCGGAACACGAATGTGACCGTTTCACATTGACGTCTTCCCGGCGTGAGTGTAATTATGCAACGCGCAAGTACTCACACCCTCCTCTCGACCCTATCAGGAATCCGCTCACGTGAAACCACATACCTTTATCTTTGGTCTGATTACTCTTATTGCTTCGTCGGCGATGTCAATCGATACCGGCACGAACACGACGTATCGGGTAAAAAACGGATCTGTTATTGTCGGCAAAGCACAGATTGAATTCATCACACCGACGGCAGTCCGTCTCCAATTCTCTCCAACATCGCAATTCGTCAATCGATCTACTGTCGTTGTAAAAAACCGTGAACGGGATTCTCTCTTTACGTCCGTCAAGGAGGATAACGGTTGGGTGACTATCTCTTCCGCGTTCATAACAATACGGTATAGGCCGGAGGCGGGGGTCTTCGCGAGGGAGAATCTCACTGTCAGCTGGAAATTCGGAGGAGACGAAGGCACATGGCGTCCCGGCGATGTAGATACGCTCAACCTTGGTGGAATCTCGACGCTCGACGGCGTGAACGGAAACAGGCTGCCGCCGCTTCAAAAAGGGGTGCTGAGCAGAAGCGGATATTTTGTTCTCGATGACAGTCAAAGCCCAACGATAGACCCACAATCGAATTGGCTTGTTCCCCGAACAGACGAAGGAAATCAAGATTGGTACCTGATTGTGTACGGCCATGATTATCGCCATGCGTTGAAAGAGTTCTCCAGACTATGCGGCAAGATCCCGATGATTCCCCGTTACAGCCTTGGCATATGGATGACAGATCTCAATTACGAGTATCTGCCCGGCTCGGAAATGACGACCAAATTTCATTACACTTCAGATGATTTAAAGAAGGAGATCAACAGGTTTCGCAACGAAGGTCTGCCGCTTGATGTGCTCGTGCTGGATTTCGGGTGGCATAAATTTGGCTGGCAGGGCGGATATGATTGGAGTCCGGTGTTTGAAAATGCAAAGAGTTTTTTCGATTGGTGCCACATTTCCGGCCTTCATATCACGGTTAATGATCACCCGAAGACGCAAGGCGAAACTGCACTTGCGGACGAGGATACCCATGCAAAGGAGGCTCGAAGACTGCTCGGCAACGGTTCCGGAGAGAAACCGACATTTAGTCTTACGTTTCCTGAACGTTGGAAGTTCACCACTGATGCGACTGACACCGGCATGCTCGCCCGGTGGTATTCGACGAGCTTTGACGACAGCAGCTGGCAGTATCTAGAAGGGGGAAAGCCGTGGCAGCAGCAAGGGCATCCGGATTATATAGGCATTGGTTGGTATAGAAAATGGATCACGTTGCCGGAGAATAACGCTCAGCGTTTGTATCTAATACTCGGGGGTGCGTCATCGCAGTACGCCCTTTTCGTGAACGGTAGAATGGTGACCGATCATATTTCGGCGGGCAACCTGGTGTACAACACGATGACATACACCGACATCACTGATTTCGTCCAAAAGGGAAAACAGAATCTTCTTGCTCTCAGGATAAACGCCTGGTCGAATTACGGAGGGCTGACAGCGCTGCCGGTTGAAATCTCGGACGCGGTTCCATCTGGTTTTCTGGAGTTTACCCTGACAGATACAACACAGGCAAATGCCTTCATGAGTGCCCTTCATGCTCCGCCGATGAAAGAAGGGGTCGACTTCTGGTGGATCGATGGAACCGGACCTTGTCCCGTCAAGGGACTCAACAGCCAGCTATGGACCAACAAGCTGTATTATGATTTCACACAAGAGCTCACCGGACAAAGGAGCTTAATCTTAAGCCGGTACGCCGGCTGGGGAAGCCAGCGTTATCCGGCCTTTCATTCGGGAGACACGTATTCCGAGTGGCCTATGCTCAAATACCAAGTAGGGTTCACCGGCCGGGCCGGGAATATGTTGATCCCTTACGTCTCGCACGATATCGGTGGCTTCCACGGAGACACGCTAAGCGTGGAACTCTATTGTCGATGGCTGGAATTTGGCGCGTTCAGTCCCATCCTCAGACTCCACGGCGCATATGAAAATCCTGCCAACGGAAACCTCCGCATGCCATGGGTCTATGGCCAAACGGGAATCAATGTTGCGCGGAAGTACTTCAACCTCCGCGAACAACTCCTCCCCTACATTTACACCTATTCTAGAAAAGCGTATGATGATGGACTCCCTCTCGTTCGCCCTCTCTATCTTGAAAATCCGGGAGCGCCTGAGTCATATTCCTATCCTGGGGAATATTTCTTTGGTGATAACTTTCTGGTGTCGCCCGTGGTGGATTCAAGCAATACGGCAACAATATATCTTCCGCCTGGAAAATGGATCCAATTTGCCGACGGAAAGGAGTACACGGGTGGGCAGGAAGTAAAAGAGATGTACGCGATAGACGCCATCCCGCTTTTTGTAAAAGCGGGGTCAGTAATTCCCATGCAACCCCGAATGAACTTCTCCAGCGAGAGGCAGTTGGACACGCTCATTATTCAAGTGTTTGGACCGGATACGGGGAGTTTTAGTTTATATGAGGATGACGGTAGATCGCTTGAGTATTTGCATGGAAGCTATTCATGGACCAGAATTTCTTCTTCTGGTGATGCACAGACAGGATATCGATTACTGATCGATCCTACCGCCGGGAGCTATTCCGGTCAACGGAGCCGGAGAGCATACAGCGTTCGGCTTTACGGATTCCCCAAGCTTCACGAGGTCCGGGTAGACGGGCGCTTTCTGAAACCAGGTGAAGGAAACAACACATGGCATCGCGAACCGCAAACAGGGACCGTCGTTTTCTCCATTCCGGCCAAAGATATACGAAAGAAGGTCGATGCAATATTCCGGTAGTTATGTCTCTCATGATGACTTCCTACTCGCATCCAGGAGAAGACCGAGATGAAATTTATTAGAGCATTCGTTCTTATTCTGCTTGTTTACTCCGTCGCGGCGGGGCAATCCTCTCTTGAAAATCTCCTCTCCCCTTCCCGCCTGCCATTTCTCAAACAGAGCAAGCTTGTGCAGATTTCGAGCTATGACACGACAGGGGGCAATGACGACTTCATCATAATCCCCGCAGGTGCTACGGCACGGCTTGCCGATATTAAGGGACCGGGTGTCATAACGATGTTCTGGGCTACGATCGCATCGTCCGACAAATATTTTCTCCGGCGTATCGTCCTTCGGATGTATTGGGACGGTGAAAAGAACCCGTCGGTCGAAGTTCCGATCGGAGACTTCTTTGGCACAGGGTTCCAGTACAAACAGTGGGTGTCGCCGTTTATCGGCATGTCGAGCGGAGGTTACTACTCGTATTTTCCGATGCCATTCAACACCTCCGCGCGGGTAGAGGTGACGAACGAAACAGGCCAGCCAATTCCCAGTTTCTACTACCACATCGATTATCATAAACTTAGCACGCCGCTCGATTCCACCGTTGCGTATTTTCACGCAACGTGGCACCGCGAGGCCCGGACCGATCGTTCGCAGCATTATACACTTCTTGAGGCGGAAGGCGAAGGTCATCTTATAGGAATCACGATGAGTATGCAGAGCTACGACGGCGGACTTACTTTTCTCGAAGGGGACGAAATGTTCTACGTCGACGGCGAAAAGCAAGCATCGGTCATAGGAACCGGCACGGAAGACTATTTCAATAGCGGCTGGTATTTTAACCAAGGCGAGTACAGCGCGCCCTATCATGGATTGATCCTGAAGGACGAGACCTTCGGACGTATTGCTGCTTATCGTTTCCACATTCTGGATTGTGTACCATTTACGAAGTCGATCCGCGCTGTTATCGAACATGGCGATCGGAATATAGAGATCGCTGACTATAGCAATACGGCATACTGGTACCAAAAAGAACCACACCGGCCTTTCGGACCAATGCTCCCTCCCGGACTCCGCATTCCTCTCAGAGTCCAGGTACCGAACGGCGCCCTGGAGGCCGAGTCGTTAACGCCGTTCGGATCGACACCTTCTTATTCGGTCGAAGAGATGTCAAACTTCGGGGCCGATTGGAGCGGAAACAAACAATTAAAAGTAGATGCGCAGAAGAAAGGTGACACTTTCTCACTTCTGTTTCCGGCGAAACCCGGCCGTTACGATGTGGATGTCTATTTCACGAAGGGTCCCTCGTATGGCAACGTCGAAATAACCCCGGCTGGCGCCTCGGGAGTGAGCTTCAACGGCTTCAGCGAAACGATCCTTCCCGGTGGGAAGATCTCGTTGAAGAACCTTCATTCCATTCATGGGGAAATTGCGCTGCGATTCGTCGTTACTGGCAAGAACCCAGGCTCGACCGGTTACGCCGTGGGCCTGGACGCCTTTGCTTTGAAACCTTACCGCACCTTTATACCGGCGTGGTACGTATGCGGCCCGTTCCCTAATCCTCAAGATTCCTTGCTCGGACGGATCGGCCTCGACACGTCATTCCCGCCTGAGCAGGAGCTCATCCTGCAAAAGAGGTACCGAGGCGCCTTAGGGCAGGAAGCCGGATGGCATCTCGTGAGCATTCAAAAGTCAGGTTTTTTGGATCTGAGTTATTTTCATCCATCAGACCTGATCGTCACATATGCACTCTCCTATATCTACTCGCCGCATGAACAGACTCTCCCGCTTCTTTTGGGAAGTGATGATGGTGTTAAAGTCTTTCTGAACGGCAGAAACATTTATCGATTTCTCAAAAACAGGCCGGCGGTTGCCGACCAGGATACTCTGTCTGCCATACTCAACAAGGGATGGAACACACTCCTTCTGAAAATCGAAAACAACCTCGGCGGATACGGGTTCTATGCCCGTTTCGCCGATCCGGAAGAATCTCTCCTCTTCAGAACTTCCGAGAAGAAGTAGGCACAAATTTACGACTTCACCTCATCCCGATCGCGACCTGCGTTATTCTCAAATTCACAAAGGCGCAAGATGAAATCAACTCTTCGGTTTGCTCATCCAACAACAATGTTACGAATCATCCTTCCAGCGCTATTCTTTGCTCTTCCAGTACTGGGCGCCGATACGCCTGAAAAAAACAACTTGAGACACGATCCGACCGAGTCTGTCGATCCGTTTATCGGTGTGCTGGATAATGAAAGCTCTTGCGTGATAGGACCTCAGATCCCGTTCGGCTCTATCAATCCGAGTCCGCAGACACCTTTGGGTGAACACGACGGATATTCCCCGCATGAGCCAATCAGAGGGTTCGGGCAACTTCATGTGAGCGGCACCGGTTGGGGCAAGTACGGTCAAGTCTTCGTATCGCCACAGATAGGATTGGCAGTCGGCGAAAAAGACCACGACTCGCCAAAAGCAAACGAGTTTGCAAGGCCTTACGAATATCAGGTTCTGCTCACGCGCTACAACATCAATGTGGAGTTCACTCCTTCCCGGCATTCTGCATTCTATCGCTTCACCTTTCCGAAGTCCGACTCGGCAAATCTCCTGATAGATATTACGCACAACATTCCTATGGACATCGCGACTGAGATCGGCGGAACGGTCTCTGCAGGAGAGGTCGAGATTGATACCGCTAACGGATGTACCGTCAAGGGAAAGGGAACCTATTTTGGTGGTTTCGGAGATGGAAAATACGAGGTTTTCTTTTGCGCAGCCTTTGACAAGAAACCGAAAGAATATGGCACCTGGCTGAACGGAACGGTCGAGTCCCGCAAGACCTCTCAGAATATCGTTAAGCCGAACGATCGAGTAGGTGCCTACCTCTCTTTCGGCACCCACGATCGTGAAAACGTGCTGATGAAAATTGCTGTCTCATTCAAGAGCATCGACCAGGCCCAACATTGGCTCTACGCCGAGATCCCGGGATGGGACTACGAAACGGTGAAGAACTCCGCGAGAGAGGCCTGGAACGAACAACTGTCAAAGGTAGAAGTCGAAGGGGGATCAGATACTTTGCGAACGATATTCTATACAGCACTGTACCATACGATGCTCATGCCGCGCGACAGAACTTCGGACATGATCGGTTTCCCCACCAGCGTTCCCCTCTGGGACGATGAATACGCTGTTTGGGATACGTGGCGCACGATGTTTCCCTTGATGGCGATGATTAATCCAGATATGGTGAAGGGAAATATCAACTCATTCATTGAACGATTCAAACGGAACGGAAAAGTAAAAGATTCGTTTATTGCCGGCATTGACATGAACAATGAACAGGGGGGAAATGACGTCGACAATATTATCGCGGATGCGTACGTCCGGGGAGTTCAGGGTGTTGACTGGGAAGAGGCATACAAGATTGTGAGACACGATGCTGAAACGCAAAGGAAGGGATGGGAGGGTTGGGAGGGAAACAGGAGCGGTTCCACCGCAGAATCTTACAGGCGCAATGGATGGATTCCAGCAGATACAATGTCCTGCTCTCAGACACTTGAGTATGCGTACAACGACTATTGCGCGGCCACGATGGCCAAGGGCCTGGGGAAAAGTGACGATGCTGAGAAATATTTAAGACGGAGTGCACAGTGGCAAACTCTGTGGAACGCCGAGGAGACGAGCGACGGATTTAAGGGCTTCGTCGTACCGCGCAATTCCGACGGCACGTGGGTCGATATCGATGCGAAGAAGAACTGGGAATCGTGGAAGAATTATTTTTACGAAGGAAGTTCCTGGACTTACTCATATTTTGTCCCGCACCAGTTTCGGAAACTTGTTGACCTCTGCGGCGGAAAGGAGCAATATACCCTGCGGCTGGAACACGCGCTGAGCTATGAGCTGATCGAGTACTTCAACGAGCCTTCCTTTCTTGCCATTCCGTCGTTCAACTATTCGGATCGTCCTGATCGTGCCGCATTTTGGATGCACAAACTAATGCGTGATGGATACACCGTTAAAGGATATCCCGGAAATGACGATAGCGGCGCAATGAGTTCGTGGTTCGTCTTCGCTGCGATCGGTTTGTTTCCGAATGCCGGGCAAGATCTCTACTTCTTGCAGGGGCCGTCGTTCTCAAAGGTGACTGTCCACATTGCAGGGAACAAGACCATTGTCATCATCGGGCATAACGTGTCGGAGAATAATATCTACGTCCAGTCGCTCAAGGTAAATGGGAAAGACTGGAATGTCCCTTTCATTAGTCATTCCGAGCTTAAGGATGGTGCTGTCCTGGATTTTATCATGGGTGATACTCCCTCCGCGTGGGGGAGATAGTCACTGCCGCACTTTAACCTCAAATAAGCCGGGGCGTTTTTCAACCGAGGCACAAGGAGGATTCAGAAACAGCGAAACCGATGCGGGCACTTGCTGTGCCCATTGTCATTTCACACCTTGCCGCGGAACGCATCGATTTCATTCCTGGATGGGGCAGAAGGCTGTGCCCCCAACCTCGTCACGCAGATCGCCGCCGCAGCCGTTGCGAATCGCGCAGAGTCGGAAAGATTCCTCCCTTCAGACAGGGCAACTGCCAGACATCCGCAGTAGACATCACCGGCAGCTGTGGTATCGACCGCCTCCACTTTGAATGCCGCTATCCATTCACTCCTTCCGGAGGATGCCACGTGTGAACCCAGTGCGCCCATCGTAATAATAACTGTTTCACATCCAAAGCCCAAAAGCTCCCTCGCGGCAAGCTCCGCGGATTCCTTTCCTGCAATGTTGACGCCGGACAACATCCCCCCTTCAACTTCATTCACCACCAGAATTGTAACTTTCCCAAGGTAGGATTTGTCAAAATCCCTCGCCGGCGCGTAATTCCACATGACTCTTGTCTTGTGCCTGGCACACGCGTCGAGAACATATTTCAAAGTCTTGGGAAGGATCTCAAACTGTAGAACTACCATCGCTGCTTCTCTGATCAATGCATCGACTTTGTCAATATGTTGATCGGTAAGCCTGTAGTTTGCACCCGGCGCAACGGAAAGATAGTTAGCACCCTGCTCTCCGATCATCACGAGGGCTTTTCCGCACGAAACGCCTTTCTCTTCAAAAACAAAATCGGCGTTAATCCCCTCATTCCTGAAATGTTCCACCATACGGCGCGAACTATCATCGTCGCCGACACAGTTGACAAAGCACACACTGCCGCCGGCCCGCGCGGCTCCAACTGCCTGATTGGCTCCTTTTCCTCCGAATGTCTCCATAAAGACCGCATCGGTGATGGTCTCGCCCACGCCGGGGAGCCTCGGCATCTTCATAATATAGTCAACGCTCGAGCTCCCGATGACGACAATATTCTTTTTCATGATCCGTTAGTCTCACATCAAATGTTAAAGTTTAGCGGCAACGATGAGTCCCAGCCCGATGATGAACGAGGCGAACATTATTGCGATATACCGGGTTATCGAAGCGGGAGCGCCCTTGAATTCTTTGAACACAAAGACACCCCATGCTGCTCCGATCATGGTGGACCCTTGGCCCAGACCGTAGGCGATTGCAGAACCGGCCTTGTCTGAGGCCAGGAGGTTGAACAAGAATCCTGTATTGAATATTAGGCCGCCTGCCAATCCTATCAGATGCCTTTTCAGCGTCCCGTTCGTAAGATAATCTTTGTACGTTGATTTATCCCCATCCACCGGTCTATACATGAAGTACGTATTCCATACGAAATTGGAGATAAACACGCCGGCAGAAAAAACGAACACGGCCGTATAGGGCGTGAGTCTTCCCGTATCGGGTGACGTGAAATTCAACGTCATGCTGTCGGCCACAAATCTGTAGAAGAACCCCATGATGATCCCGCCAAAAACCGACAAGAGAATGCCTTTCACCGGAGACGACTTTCTCAAACCGGCGACTTTCGACGCCGCGACAGCGTTGACTGTCATTGCCACTACCACCAACAGTACTCCCCCAAAAAGCACAACCGGATTTCCTACGGGTTGCTTGATGTAGTTCACCACAACACCAATCACCATCGCCAATCCCACGCCGATGGGAAAAGCGATCGATAATCCGGCCACCGACATTGCCGCGACAACGAGAAGGTTGGAGAGATTAAAGACAATGCCTCCAATGAAAGCTGAAAGCAGTGGACCGGAATCGGCTTGAAGAAGATCGGCCGCAAACCCTCTGCCAGAAGAGCCGCCGCTTCCCATCGTCAGCCCAAAGAGAAGCGCGGCCACGATGAGCCCCAGTGCATAATCCCAATAGAACAATGGGAAAGGCCAATCCTTCGTCGAGATCTTTGAAGTAATCGCCCACGAGCCCCAGCAGACCATTGTTACAACACAAAATGCAACTGCGACAGCATATTCGTGTATGACGTACATAGGTTAATCCCTTCAGTGGGCATTTTCTAGCAGCGACAAGTATGTAACGGCGCCGATGGCATAAAAGAATGGAACGCCCCACACCTCCTGTGTATTCCAT
>CAYYHS010000052.1:0-10573 GCA_964471785.1 uncultured Chitinophagaceae bacterium | reverse complement strand
TGTTGGAAGTAACCAGACTTGAAAGCGTATTCCTCTCCACACCAGGCTCGAACGATAGGAAGAGGGTAGCAATGTTTGTCGCGAAGTACCGCAGTTCGATTGCCGGCAAAAATCTTCCCGCCGTAGGTGTAGAGCTTCCTCTATAAAAATATTGTTGGAGGGTAAGCGAACCCTGGAGGTCGGATGCAATCATTCGCTGACCCGACACTTTTAGAGCAAACCACTGTGGAGAATGTGAGTTAACATTTCCGGGAAGATTCATGCTTACTCCCGAAGTAAGATACTCCAGCGATCCCCGAACCGGCATGCCCCATTTTTCGCTCACCGCTAGTGCCGTCAGTCCAAAATCATTTTCCGATGCATCTGCCGAATCGTCCAGCGAAGTTCCGGCCCACACAATGCCGGCGCTATAGTCCAGCGGCGCGTCGAGAATACCCGCCGACGCGGTCGAAGAGGCGAGCCCGAGATTCAGCCTGACATCGTCGAGTGTCCTGACCTGGGATGGATTGACAGTCGATCCATACGCCCTGTATGTATTGCCGGAAAAGCTCAAGCCTCCTGCCAAACGGCTGCCGGCAAAAAATCCGGAATTCGTTGGAGGCAGAAAATTCCCGCTCAGGCCGACGCCAGTCTTCTGCCAGTTTGCATTCGTCACATGCCCCTGACTCGACGCGAAGTCTGCATGAAAAAGGATTCCACCCTGGTCGTAACTCTTGCCAAACCAGCCTTCGAGCACGGGGGAAGTGAACATCCCTATTCCGGCCAGAACTCTCCCGTTCATCTGACCGGTCGGAACGGACATGTCTGTCTCCGGTTTTTGCGTCTGATCTATCTTCACATCCTTTCGGCCTGGCGAAGGTGCGCCGGGCACATAGATCTTATCTTCGTCCACCGCCGTTTTCGAAGTTGCCGGCAGGTCGATGGCTTCCTGGCCGGTGATCAAGAACTCGGGGAGATCAATCTTGGGAAGAGGGGCCGGTGCCTTCTCCGGAACCGTCACATTCCGCTCTTCAGGTTCCTTTTTCTCCTGCGCAGAGAGGGAGAATGGAATGAAGACCAGGAACAGGACAAAACCGTATTTTCGACGCAGCCAATTCATCACATTTGATCCAGTTTTCGAAGCCGCTCCTGCGCCTGGCCCGCGAGTTCTCCCCCCTGCTTTACCACCAGGTTGTATGCGTCTTTCGCTTTTTGTTTCTGGTTTGTCTTCTCGTAACAATCGCCAAGGCTGAAGTACCCTTTCGTAATCCAATCTTCGGCCGAAGGGAACACATATTTAATTCTCATGAACGAGAGGATCGCGTCGGAAAAATTCCCCATCGACTGCTGAGCGGTGCCGAGGCCGTACTGTGCTTCCGCACCAAGCTCGTCGGTCCGCGTCGTCGCAACCGCTTTGAAGTATTCGAGAGCGCGGGCAAAATTCTCAGCCCCCTGGTTCAGCCAACCCAGCGCAACTTTGCTTCTATCGCTCGCAGCGCTCTTCGGATAAACGGCGATCGTGCCTTCAAATTTCCGCACCGCTGCGTCGATCTGGTTCGTCGACTTCAAGACAACGCCCTGCTGGTAGGAGCCCTCCGGAGCCTCTTCCGATTTTGGGTACTGGCTTTCAAGTTTAGCAAACGCGGCGAGTGCGTCGGTGGGTTTTCCCTCCTGCACCAGCACGCTTCCCTGCTCAAAAAGAGCTCCGCTAGCCAGTTTGCTGGATGGATATTTCGTTGCGATTGCCTGATACGCATCGAGAGCCGACTGGTGATTGTTCAGAGCGCTGTAACATTTTCCGGACCAGTACAATGCATCGGGAGCCAGCTTGCTCTTGGGAAACTGTTGAAGGAATTCCTGATAGGCCGTGATCGCTTTGTCGTATTCACGCTGTCCGTAGTAGATGTCCGCCTTTTTATAGGAGAGCTCATCGGCCATCTTCGCGGAGGGGTACTTCTTAACGTAGTCGTCGATCGCTTGCACAGCATCATTCGGTTTGTCGAGCAGCACATAGCAGTATTGGATGCCGTTCAACGCATCGCTGGCGAACGACGAAGAGGGATATTTCGTGATGACAATTTGGTATGCGCGAATTGCCTCTGTGTAATTTTCCAGGTTGTAGTACGAATCTCCCGTGCTGTATGCCGCGCGAGGAACAAGATCGCTTTTCGGGTAACGGGTTATCACTTTTTGAAACGCCGCGATTGCCTCGTTATATTTCTTGCTCTGAAAATATATCCACCCGATCCCATACTGAGCGTCATCGGCCAGGTCGGAGTTAGGGTAACGCGCGATGAGATCGTCGAAGTCTTCGAGACCCTGCTTAAATTTATCCGCCTTGTAATCCGACTGGGCAACCTGATAATACGCGTAGTCGATCCCCTCTTTTGTCGGATAGGACTGAATAGCACTGCGGTATGCTGCTGCGGCCTTTGCGAATTCTTTCAGATAGTAATACGAATCGCCAAGCCTCAAATGGGCATCAAACACAAATGTCGATGTCGGGTAGTCGCTCAAGAGCTTCTCGAACACGGAGGCTGCGTTAGCATACTCTCCGAGCTTGAAGGAACTCCACGCCAGGCCGTACTGGGCGTCGGGTACTTTGGGATGCCCGGCTCCATCTTTCAAGAACTGGCTGTAGCAAGACTTCGCTTCGCTAAACTGCCCGCTCTGGAAGTACGCTTCACCCCCCCAGAAAAGTGATTCGGTCGCTCGGGGGCTTTTCGGGTTTTGCTTCTGAAAGCCTCCGAACAATGCAGCGGCCTCGGCGAACTTCCCTGCCTTATAGAGTGACCAGGCCTCCTGGAACTGCGCTTCCGCTCTCACCGTATCTTCTGCGGGAGCACTTCCTACTGCACGAAAGGCTTTTGTTGCGTTGGCATATTCTTTTTTAGCGAGATACGACTCACCCAGCATCCGGTAAGACTCTCCAGCAGCATCCGAGGCGGGATACTTAATGGTGACTTGCTCGAACGACGAAATCGCCGCGTCGTAATCTTTGCTTTCGTAGTGGATCATCCCAGATTCGTACAAAGCATTGTCAACATAGTCCCCCTGTGGCCGGACGGCAACGACCTGTGCGTAAATCGATAATGCCTGCTTCGTGTCTCCGGATAACCTGATCGCCTGGGCTTTCCGGTAGAGAGCATTGTAGGCAACGTCGTCCTGGCCTGTAGCCAACTCACCGAAACTCGCCGCCGCCTGCTGGTACTCGTTCGTTTTTAGATACGTCCACCCGATGGAATAGGCGACTGTCCGGTCAAGAGGATCGGCAGGATATTTCTTCCTGAATTGCTCGTAGAGCGAGCGTGCCTTGACATAATTCTTCAGTCCATAGTAATCTTCCGCGACCAAATAATCGATCTGAGCATTTTCGCTCGAGTCACCGGCGGCCATCTTAACGGATGAAAGAAAATCGATGCTCTTCTGAAACTCGCCGGTCTTGTTATAGCATTCGCCGATCCGGACGGTGGCTGTCGGCACCAACGTGCTTTGCTTCTTCCCATCCAGCAACTTCTGGTAATAGCCAATCGCTTTCGGAAAGTCCTTTTGTCCCTCTGCGGTCCAGCCGAGTGAGTAAAGAGCATAGTCCGAGAGCCTGTTTGTCGGATATTTTTCAACGCAGAGCGCATAATAGGCAGCTGCCGAATCCATTCGACCCAGCTTAAAAAAGGACTCACCGATCCAGTAGGCTGCCTCGCCGGCGATACTGTTCTCTCCGTACGTTGCGATGATCTCTTTATAGGATGGTATGGCTTCGCCGTACCGCTGGAGCTTCAGGTTTGCTTCGCCAATTCTAAAGAGAGCGTCGGGTCTCAGTTTCTCCCGGGGAAATTCTCGGGCGAACGATTTGTAGACTGAAATGGCCTCCGGGTAGTTTCCTAGGGCAAAGCGGCATTCGGCGTAGAGGAAGATTGCATCGGGGCGTTTCGAACTGGAAGCGTGCTGGTCAATGAACTTCTGAAATTGATCAGCCGCAAGTTGATAAAGTCTATCCTGATACAGGCCGTAGGCAAAGGCATAGTCCTGTTCTTCCTGTATCCCATCGGCATTGACTTGGGCAGAAAGAGGGCTGGAGAGGAACCCGCTTATAAACAGAACGAGCAGAATGCAGCGAACAACTCTCCCCAGCACGGGAACCAGGTTCTCTGACTTGTTCATTTAAAGTAAAGGTTTTAATGGATGTACTAACTTAAACAATTTACTACATCGAGAAGTGTCTGTCAAGTAGGCGGAAAGAGGGTGTGATTCAGGAACAGGCTGATATCGCAGCTGATAAAAGCAATGGTATGCGCCGTGCAGAATCAAACAGGCTCGAAGGAGACGTCCCTTGCGCTGGAGCCGGATCCTTGTCCTACGCTCCGCATCCTCTTCGAAAGGATGATGCACAATAGTGAGGTGGCCACCGCGATAATTCCTACGATGCCAAAATTTGTCAATTCACCTGTGGGAGATTTTCCGAGAATAAGTCCTCCCCCATACGCTGCTATCCCCGAAGAGATTTGCTGGATGGATGAATTCACGCTCATGAAGCTCCCCCGTTTCTCCGGCGTAACGCTCGATGTCACCATTGCCATAGCCGGAACCCATCGACCCGAAGTGAGTATCATGAATACGGTCGTGACAGTGAGTACGATCCAGAGGGGAAGCCGCGGCAGGTTTGTAATGGCGATGATTGGAACGATAGAGCAGCCAATGATCCATCCGAAGGCTTTTTGATTTCCCCACCGGTCCGAGAGTTTGCCGAAGAACCGGGAGGTGAAAATTGTCGCGCCGCCGCCCAGTAAGTAGATGTATGGCAAATCCGATTCCGTCAGTCCGACATTCGCTACGAGGAATGGGCTAAGATACGGGATCACCGAAAAGCCTGCGACAACAATCGCCGAAACCAACACAAAGGCGTTGATGTGGCTCGGCTCTGTTAATAATTCAATCAACGACCTGAACGGTGACGTAGTCGGTTCGTGGACGATATGGCCTCGAACCGAGGGAAGTGAAAAATAGCCTACAACCAACACTATGGAACTGGTCCCTGCCAACATGAAGAACGGTATATGCCACCCGAAATTGTTGGCGAGAAAGAGCCCGACCGGGACGCCTGCCACAGTCGCAAGCGAGAACGAGGTCATGACCGTTCCCATCGCTGCTCCGCGCCGAATTTCTGGAACCACATCGGCAACAACGGCGAAGACGGTGGCTCCCATCAGTCCGCCGAAGGCCCCCGTCACGACGCGTCCAACCAGCAAAACCTCATACGATTGGGCAACTGCACAAAATAAGTTGCCGAAAGCGAACCCTGCATAAAGCCCTAAGAGGATAGACCTTCTGTCAAAGCGATCAATGAAGAGCGCTCCCACGATTCCGACAACGCCTGCGCTGAACGTGTACGCGGAAACGACGAGTCCGAACTGTTGCGGTGAGATAGAAAAAACGCGCATCAACTGCGGCCCCAGAGGCATCAGGATAACGAAATCCATCAGGTTGGTGAACTGGATCGATCCAAGAACCGCAAGGAGTATCCATTCCTGGCGATCGGAGAAATGGGTTTGATGGGGGTGTTCCGGCATCCGCTATGCCCGGTGGAATTCTTGCAGGCTCTTTACAGACATTTTACCGTGGCGAATTTCCTCGATCGCTCTCACTGCCGTTGCCGCAGCGGAGAGCGTTGTGATGAAGGCGACTTTATGTTCGATCGAAGCCCAGCCGATTGAATACTCGTCGAAGCGGGATTCTTCGCCAAGCGGAGTGTTGATCACAAGATCTACCTCTCCGTTCTTTATGAAGTCGACGACGTTGGGCCTCCCCTCCTGCATCTTGAAAATCTGTTTGTTCTCGATTCCGTTCTTGGTCAGAAACTTCGATGTCCCTTCGGTCGCCACAATCTTGAATCCAAGCTCGATATAGTCTCTGACAATTTCGACTGTCTTCTCCGTTTTGTCGTTCTCGTTCACGCTGACAAACACCGTCCCCCGCTCCGGCAGGGCATTGCCCGCACTGATTTGCGACTTTGCGATCGAAGCTCCGAAGCTTGACGAAATTCCCATCACTTCGCCGGTAGATCGCATTTCCGGGCCGAGGAACATCGTAACTTTCGGAAATTTCGAGAAGGGGAAGACGGCTTCCTTCACTGAGATATGTTTTACTTTCCTGAAATTGAAATCCATCACGCCGAGATCCTTTAGCTTACGGCCGATCATCACCTTAGCCGCAATTTTCGCGAACGGTATTCCCGTCGCTTTGCTGACAAACGGAACAGTACGGGAGGCACGGGGATTCACTTCGAGCACATACACGGTCGTGCCTTTCATGGCAAACTGGACGTTTAACAGCCCGACCACGTTCAATGCGTGAGCAAGCTTTTTCGTGATCTCGATAATCTCGTTCGTCTTTTCCTCGCTGAGCATGAACGGAGGGATTACGCAAGCGCTGTCCCCGGAATGGATGCCAGCCTCTTCGATGTGTTCCATCACTCCGCCGATGACGACGTCCTTCCCATCACACACTGCATCCACATCGAACTCAAAAGCGTCTTCTAAAAAGCTATCGATGAGGATAGGGCGCTCGGGGGAAACGTCGACCGCTTTCTTCATGTACTCTTTCAGCGATACAGTATTGTAACAAATCTCCATCGCGCGTCCGCCGAGAACGTACGATGGCCGGACGAGCACCGGAAAGCCGATCTCCTCTGCAACCTGCACCGCTCCCTTCACCGACATCGCCGTTCCGTATTTTGGATGGACGATGGAATGCTTGCGGAGGAGCGCCCCGAACCGCTGGCGGTCCTCTGCGAGGTCGATTCCTTCGGTCGAGGTTCCAAGGATCTTAACGCCGTGTGCCTCCAGTTCTTTCGCGATCTTCAGCGGTGTCTGTCCGCCAAAGCTCACGATAATCCCCTCCGGCTGTTCGTGCTCGCAGATATTTAACACATCTTCCACGGTCAACGGTTCGAAATAGAGTTTGTCCGTCGTGTCGTAGTCGGTCGAGACCGTTTCCGGATTGCAGTTGATCATGATCGTTTCGTACCCTTCTTCGCGAAGGGCATAGACTCCATGCACGCAGCAATAATCAAACTCGATTCCCTGACCGATCCGGTTCGGACCGCCGCCGAGGATGATCACTTTCTTGCGCGTCGACCGAACCGATTCGTTCTCGCGCTCGTACGTCGAATAGTGGTACGGCGTGTGCGCTTCAAACTCGGCAGCACATGTATCCACAGTCTTAAAGACAGGCATTACGCCAAGCTTTTTTCGCAACTCGCGCACGGTATCTTCCTCCGTCTTCCATAGGTGCGCAAGCTGGCGGTCGGAGAAACCGTATTGCTTTGCCTTAAGAAGAATTTCCGGAGTGACTTTTGTGAATTTATTCTTCATTCTCGAATCGTCAGTTCTGAGTTCTTAGTCCTGAATCCTGTCTCCTGTCTTCTTTTTTCATACTTCATAGTTCTTCCAACTTCCCTCATTCCTCCACCAACTCCGCAAGTTCGTTCTCCGTCTCCAGGATCTGCTGGATGTTGAAAAGAAACCATGGATCGATCTTGGTCAAAGAGTGAATCTCTGCAATGCTCAACCCGAGTTGAAACGCGTAGCGCAGAAAAAAGATATTGCTCGGTTTCGGCTTGCGGAGCTGATCTTTCACTTTCTTCTCCCATTCTGCCCTGGATTTCGGAGTCAGTTTCCGGGGGTTGAAGAGATCTTTGCCGTCTGCCCCGAGCCCGGCCCGGCCGGTCTCGAGAGAGCGGAGCGCTTTCTGGAGCGCCTCCTTAAACGTTCTTCCGAATGCCATCGCTTCGCCTACCGACTTCATCTGCACGCCGAGAGTATCGTCGACTCCTTTGAATTTCTCAAAATCCCATCGCGGAATTTTCACCACCGTATAGTCGATCGTCGGCTCGAAAGAAGCAGGAGTCAGTTTTGTGATGTCGTTCGGAATTTCATCGAGGGTATAACCGACGGCAAGCTTTGCAGCGATCTTGGCGATCGGGAAACCGGTCGCCTTAGAGGCAAGCGCCGAACTGCGCGAAACGCGCGGATTCATTTCGATGATATACATCTTCCCGTCGGCAGGATTGAGAGCGAACTGCACGTTCGATCCCCCGGTGTCGACTCCGATTGCCCGCATAACGGTGATCGCGGCATCGCGCATGTGTTGATATTCTTTATCCGTGAGAGTCTGGGCCGGTGCAACGGTGATTGAATCTCCCGTGTGAACCCCCATCGGGTCGAAATTTTCAATCGAACAGATGATAACAACATTGTCCTTCGTATCGCGCATCACCTCAAGCTCATATTCCTTCCATCCAATCACCGACTCCTCAACAAGCACTTCGTGGATCGGGCTGTTGGTGAGGCCGTGTTCGACGATGGAGTAGAACTCCTCAATATTATAGGCGATCCCTCCGCCGGTTCCGCCTAGCGTGAATGACGGCCGGATGATGATGGGGAAACCAATCCCGTCGACGATCTTCAGGGCTTCTTCGTAACTGTAGACAAATCCCCCTCGCGGCATGTCAAGTCCTGCAGCACGCATTGTCTTCTGGAAAAGCTGCCGGTCCTCCGCCTTCCTAATCGCGTCGAGTTTTGCGCCGATCAGTTCGACATTGTACTTTTCGAGGATTCCCTTTTCGGCAAGTGCGACTGCAGTATTCAGAGCCGTCTGTCCTCCCATGGTCGGGAGGATCGCATCGGGCCTTTCCTTCTGGAGGATCAATTCCACAAACTCGGTTGTGATCGGCTCGACGTAGGTCGCGTCGGCGAGGTCAGGATCGGTCATGATTGTTGCAGGATTGCTGTTGATCAGGATGACGCGGTATCCTTCTTCTCTCAGAACTTTGCATGCCTGGGTTCCGGAATAATCGAACTCGCACGCCTGTCCGATGACGATCGGGCCGCTGCCGATGATGAGAATCGATTTGATGTCTGTTCGTTTTGGCACGGTCAGGGATGCGTTGATTCAGGTACACAAAAACCTGACAGGGATCACCCCATCAGGTTCGGTCAAGCACAAAAGAGTATACGAATTTTTCAGGAAGATTACAATTGGAGATCCCGAGTACTTATAGCTTTCGTTTCCATCGGCCCTGAAGAATAACAGTCACTCTGATCCCGCATTTCGGGGGGACGCGACGTCATCCTCTCTTCTCGTTCTTCTCGTTCCCAAACTCTGTTTGGGAACGAGATATGACCTTCATAAGGTTCCGCCGGCAGGTTGAGTCACAACTTCGCGTAGGTGACGACCGAACGAGAGAATCCATCAGCAGCACCCGTACTCAGGCGGATCGATCTTCCCGTCCGAGGCGAGCATCAATTGCCCGCCGGCGTAATATTCTTTCTTCACCAGAACACGATAGCATCGCCTCCCCGAGTCAATCAGGATAATGATGGCGCAAAGCATCAGGATAACCGTCAGCACAGAATCAAGGTATCCTTGAAACATCGTCGCGGGATTATCGGTCATCGGTAGGAAATTATCTGTGATGTTCAGGAAGCCGGCCGAAAGAGTTGTGACCGAAACGAATGCAAGAGGCACAACGCTCACCCAAACGTACTTCTGTTTTCCCGAATTGATAATCGCCGTTGTTGCTACACAAAGGGCAACGCTCGCGAGCAATTGATTCGCGACGCCGAACATTGGCCAGATCGTACTAATGCTCCCGGTATGAATGAAATAAGCCCACGCAAATACAATGAGCGCGGAAGCGAGGAGGTTCCCGGGAAGCCAGTTCGTTTTCTCAAAAGGTTTGAAGAATCTTCCGATAAATTCCTGTACGAGAAACCTGCCTATCCGAGTCCCGGCGTCTATGGTCGTCAGGATAAAAAGGGCCTCAAACATTATCGCGAAATGATACCAGTACGACATGAGTCCCTTCATCCCGGGGAGGGCTGTGAAAATCTGGGCAAATCCGACCGCGAGAGAAACCGCACCTCCCGGCCTCCCGGCAATCGTCTCTCCGACTTCGTGAGCAAGTTCCTGAAGGTTTACCGTAGGAACACCCATCGCTGAAAATTTCTGCGCGGAAACGTTGATCGCAAAATAATCTCCCGGGAAAAGGGAGCTTGCAGCAATCAGCGCGATAATTCCTACGAGCCCCTCCATCAACATCGCCCCGTAGCCGATCATGCGGGCTTCGCTCTCTTGGTCGAGCATCTTCGGCGTCGTCCCCGAAGAAACGAGGGAGTGAAAACCGGAAATCGCGCCGCACGCGATGGTCACAAACACGAAAGGAAAAATCTTTCCCGGAATGATCGGTCCGCCACCGTGTATGAATTCTGTCACCATCGGCATTCGCAAGTTGGGCATGACGATGAATACACCTACCACCAGGGCCGCGATGGTCCCGATCTTCATATATGAACTCAGATAATCTCTGGGGCAAAGGAGCAGCCATACGGGAAGTATCGATGCGATGAAGCCGTACACCGCCATGAGGTTCGTGATTCCGTCTTTCGAGAATGTAAAATACGGAGCCAACCATGACCCGGGGATGTAGCTTCCGATGAAAACGGAAGCAATGACTCCGACTACTCCGATAACGCTGGCTTCCGCGATTCTCCCTTTTCGTATTTTGTACATGTAGAGACCGACGAAAAGAGAGATC